>NZ_JBIUWI010000018.1:22305-88720 GCF_044743385.1 Pseudomonas sp. NPDC087639
GGCAGCCAGGAGCCCGCCCAGGAGTCCTCCCATGCTCTGATGGTGCTCGCGGTCAATGTTCCGCCAAGTGGTTCTCGGACTGGTGCTTGGCATCGTCTGCGGACTGACCCTTCCTGAATACTCGGCCCAGCTCAAACCGCTCGGTGACGGCTTCATCAAACTGATCAAGATGCTCATCGGTCTGATCGTATTCTGCGTGGTGGTCAGCGGCATCAGTGGCGCGGGCGATCTGAAGAAGGTCGGGCGCATCGGCCTCAAATCCGTTATCTACTTTGAAGTGTTGACCACCATTGCCTTGGTGATCGGTCTGGTGTTCGCCTTCAGCACCGGCATCGGCAGCGGCGCCAATATCCATCTGGAGCAACTGTCCGCCGCCGACATGGGCGACCTCGCCGAACGCAGCCAGCACATGCACACCACCACGCAGTTCCTGATGGACCTGATCCCGACGTCGGTGATCGGCGCGTTTGCCGACAACAACATCCTGCAGGTACTGCTGTTCTCGGTGCTGTTCGGCAGCGCATTGAACCTGGTCGGCGAAGCCGCTTCCGGGATCTCGCGCCTGATCAACGAACTGAGCCATGTGATCTTCCGCATCATGGGCATGATCGTGCGTCTGGCGCCGATCGGTGTGTTCGGCGCCATCGCGTTCACCACCAGCAAATATGGCCTCGACTCGCTGCAACACCTGGGCAGTCTGGTTGGTCTGTTCTACCTGACCTGCGTCGCCTTCGTCAGCGTGATTCTCGGTGTGGTGATGCGCGCCTCCGGCCTGCGCATGTGGCCGCTGCTCAAATACCTGCGTGAAGAACTGCTGATCGTCATGGGCACCGCGTCGTCTGACGCCGTGCTGCCACAGATCATGCGCAAACTTGAACACTTGGGGATCGGCAGCTCGACGGTCGGGCTGGTGATTCCCACCGGCTACTCGTTCAACCTCGACGGTTTCTCGATCTATCTGACCCTGGCCATCGTGTTCATCGCCAACGCCACCGGTACGCCGCTGGCCATGACTGATTTGCTGACGATTCTGCTGGTGTCGCTGATCACCTCCAAAGGCGCCCATGGCATTCCCGGTTCGGCACTGGTGATTCTGGCGGCGACATTGACGGCGATCCCGGCCATTCCGGTGGTCGGTCTGGTGTTAGTGCTGGCGGTGGACTGGTTCATGGGCATCGGCCGCGCATTGACTAACCTGATCGGCAACTGCGTCGCCACCGTGGCCATCGCTCGTTGGGAGAAGGACATCGATGTGCAACGGGCGAACAAGGTGCTCAACGGCGAGCAGGGCTATACCTTTCAGCCGAGAAAAACCGTCGCTCAAGCGGCGGCCAAAGAATTCTGATTGATCGCCGTGCCTGCTGACCCGCAGGCACGGCTCATGGAGCAAGACACGTGATTACCACCTCAACCGTCGTCAACTCAGTCGTAGAAAAACTCCGGGCCGCACTGGCCCGAGGTCAGTGGCGCTCCGGCGACATGCTGCCGGGCCAGCGCGAACTGGCCGAACAACTGGGCATCAGCCGCCCGAGCCTGCGCGAAGCGGTGATCGTCCTGGAAACCCTCGGTCTCGTGCGTTCGATGCCGGGCAAAGGCGTGGTGGTGCTCGACGCACAGCTCAGCGACAGCCAAAGCCACGACAGTGCAGTGGCCAGCGCCAGTCTCGAAGACGTGCTGCAACTGCGCTACACCCTTGAGCCGTTCATCGTCGGCCTCGTTGCACAGTCGATCAGCAGCAAGGAAGTCGGCCAGTTGCGCCTGACTCTGATGGACATGCGCGAAGCCCTCGAGGCGGGTGACAGCGAAGCCGGGGTTAGCGCCTACATCGCGTTTCACGAAGAGCTGTTCACCCTGACGTCGAATCCGATCTTCCAGAGCGTGGTGCAACAGACCAGCAATGCCCTCAAGCAAAGCGCCGAGGTGCTGCGCAATTCCCCTGAGCATCTGGCCGAAAGGTTGGAGGAAAACGAAGCCGTGGTCCGTGCGATCCGCAGCAAAAACAGCGCCCAGGCCAGCGCCGAAATGCGCCGGCACATCCTGCGCGAAGGCCAGCGGATGGGCATCGAGCTGAACATTCCGGACGACAATTTGAACAACTGAATTTCTTCACACTGGAGACCGGCCATGAACAGTCTTGCCTCACCACAGCGCACTCGCCACATGTCGGCCGCCCTGCCCTTCTCCCGCATTGATGACCTGTATCCACGGCTGTTCGATGCGATTCTGGAACAACGTATCGACCCGGCCAGCCGCTTCACCGAAGAGAGCCTCAAGCAGATGTTCGGCGTCAGCCGCGCGGACGTGCGTCGGGTGCTGACGCAGTTGTCCCATGAACAAGTGGTCGTGCTGCGCGCCAATCATCGGCCGCGTGTTGCGACGCCCGATATGGAGCAGACCCGGCAGATCTTGCATGCACGACGCCTGACCGAAAACACACTGGTGCGCTTGGCTTGTCAGCGACCACAGGTTGATGGCGTGAAACGCCTGCGCGCCTTGATCGAGCGCGAGCGTCAGGCCGTAGAGCAGGATCGGCGCGGTGCGGCAATTCGATTGTCGGGGGAGTTTCATCTGCAATTGGCGCAGATGGCGGGGAATGCACCGTTGGCGCATTTTCTTGGCAGCCTTGTGCCGATTACGTCACTGGCGATTGCGCGGGGTGATGGAACGACGCGCAGTTGTTGCGCGTGGCAGGAGCATTTGGAGATTGTCGAGGCGGTGGAATGTGGGGATGCAGCTAAAGCGGCGATGTTGATGAATCAACATCTGGATCATTTGGAAGGCACCCTGTTGTATTCCGTCAATGCGCACTGCGCTGCCGGATAGATCGCCATCGCGGGCAAGCCCGCGATGGCGTCATCCCTGACACCGAAGATCCATCAGGCTGCCGAAACCTTGGCAAACCCCGCCCGAATCTTCTCTTCCGGCAAGTCATCAGCAATAAACACAATCACACTTTCGCGCGCCTCACCTTCGGCCCATTCGGTGTCCCAGTCGAAACCATAGAGTTTCAGCACACCCTGAAACACCAATCGCCGATCTTCCCCGGCAATGTTCAGCACGCCTTTGTAACGCAGCAATTGTTTGCCGTGTTCTTCCAGCAACTCATTCATGAACTCGCTGAGCTGGTCGATATCCAGCGGCTGCTCGGTGCGCAGCACGAGGCTGGAGATGCGATCGATCGACGGCGCCTTGCTGACCGGACGCAGATTCAGCCCGCCGCCGAGATCGGCGTTGAGGTTGAAGCCGCGCACGTCGAGCAATTCAGCCAGATCGATGTTGCCGTGCTCGACCACACGGATCGGCGCACGACGGTTGATCCGCGTCAGGCGCTCACTCAATGCGGTGAACGCTGCTTCATCCACCAGATCAGTTTTGCTGACCAGCAAGCGGTCGGCGAAACCGATCTGTGCCTGGGCGATGGTCTGAGTCAGGTGTACATCGGCATGAGCCGCGTCAACCAAGGTGATGATGCCGTCGAGCAAATAACGCTCGCGCAATTCCTCATCGATGAAAAAGGTCTGCGCCACGGGTGCCGGATCGGCCAGACCGGTGCACTCGATCACCAGTCGGTCGAAGGCGATTTCGCCGCTGTCCAGCCGCTCAAGCAACAAGTACAGGGCTTTGGTCAGATCGGTGTGGATGGTGCAGCAGACACAGCCGTTGGCCAGGGTCATGACTTGCACTGGTTCGTCGCCAAGCAACTGAGTGTCGATGCCGGCGTCGCTGAATTCGTTTTCGATCACGGCGATTTTCAGGCCGTGCTCGGCTTTCAACAGGTGCCGCAACAAAGTGGTCTTGCCGGCGCCGAGGAAACCGCTGAGTACAGTGACAGGTATGGGAGAAGACAAAACCCGATCTCCTTAAAAGGAACACAAAAACAAATGTGGGAGCGAGCCTGCTCGCGAAAGCGGTGCGTCAGCCAATGGACTCATCAACTGACACTCCGTATTCGCGAGCAGGCTCGCTCCCACAGGGGATAGCTTCGACCTCAGGCTCTAATCAACAGCACTTCGGCCCACCCTTGCCACCGTAACGGGCTTCCTGACGTTCGCGAAAGAACATCTCATAGCTCATCACCGGTTTGTCCGGGTGCTTGGTTTGCATATGCTCGACGTAGGTGTCGTAGTCGGGCATGCCGACCATCAGGCGCGCGGCCTGACCGAGGTATTTACCGAGGCGACTCAGGTCATTGAACATGGTGCAATCCTCTGGTTACGCATCCGGCAGGGCCTGGAATGGCGATTCTTTATCCGTACGCTCTTTTTTACCCCAGGCGGCGATGCCGACCTTGAGCGCGTAGAGCAGGATACTGAACACCACAAACAGGAACAGCACTGTCAGCGTTGCGTTGGTGTAGGCGTTAAAGATCACGTGCTGCATTTGCTCCACGCTTTTGGCCGGCGCGAGCACCTGACCATTGGCGAGTGCATCGCTGTACTTCTTGGCCAGCGACAGGAAGCCGATCGCCGGGTTGGCGTCGAACAGCTTGATGAAGCCTGCTGTGGTGGTGCAAATCAGCAGCCAGGTAGCCGGAAGCAAAGTGACCCAGATGTAGCGCTGGCGCTTCATTTTGATCAGCACAACGGTACCAAGCATCAACGCGATACCGGCCAGCATCTGGTTAGAGATACCGAACAGCGGCCACAGGGTGTTGATGCCGCCCAGTGGATCGATCACGCCCTGGTACAGCAACCAGCCCCACATCGCCACACAACCGGCGGTGGCGATCAGGTTGGCGGTCCACGACTCGGTACGTTTCAACGCCGGAACGAAGGAGCCCAGCAAATCCTGCAGCATGAAACGCCCGGCACGGGTGCCGGCGTCTACAGCGGTGAGGATGAACAGTGCTTCGAACAGAATTGCGAAGTGGTACCAGAACGCCATGGTGTTTTCACCCGGCAGGACACTGTGCAGGATCTGCGCGATACCGACCGCCAAGGTCGGCGCCCCCCCGGCACGGGCCAGGATCGTGGTTTCGCCAATGTCATTCGCCACGGCTTGCAGCGCCTCAGGCGTAATCGCGAAGCCCCAACTGGTGACCACTTGCGCAACAGACACCACATCACTGCCGACGACGGCTGCCGGGCTGTTCATGGCGAAGTACACGCCAGGCTCGATCACCGAAGCAGCAACCATGGCCATGATCGCTACAAACGATTCCATCAGCATGCCGCCGTAACCGATGTAACGGGCGTTGGTTTCGTTATCCAGCAACTTCGGCGTGGTGCCCGACGAGATCAGCGCGTGGAAACCGGAGACCGCACCGCAAGCGATGGTGATGAACAGGAACGGGAACAGACCGCCCTTCCACACCGGGCCAGTGCCGTCGACGAACTGGGTCAGCGCGGGCATTTTCAGCTCAGGCATGGTCACCAGAATGCCGATCGCCAAAGCGACGATGGTACCGATCTTGAGGAAAGTGGAGAGGTAGTCACGCGGCGCCAGAATCAACCAGACCGGTAGCGAAGCGGCCACAAAACCGTAACCGACCAGCATCCAGGTAATCTGCACACCCGTGAAGGTGAACGCCTTGGCCCACACCGGATCGGCGGCGATCTGCCCACCGAGCCAGATCGAACCCAGCAGCAGCAACACGCCGACCACCGAGATCTCACCAATGCGACCCGGACGGATGTAGCGCATGTAAATGCCCATGAACATCGCGATCGGGATGGTCGCCATCACCGTGAAAATGCCCCATGGACTCTCGGCCAGGGCTTTCACGACGATCAGCGCCAGCACCGCGAGGATGATGATCATGATCAGGAAGCAGCCAAACAGCGCGATGGTGCCGGGAATGCGGCCCATTTCTTCACGCACCATGTCGCCCAGGGAGCGGCCGTTACGACGGGTCGACATGAACAGAACCATGAAGTCCTGCACCGCACCCGCCAGCACCACACCAGCGATCAGCCACAGCGTGCCGGGCAAATACCCCATCTGCGCCGCCAGTACCGGACCGACCAGAGGCCCCGCGCCAGCGATGGCCGCGAAGTGGTGACCGAAGAGAATGTGTTTGTTGGTCGGCACATAGTCCAGACCGTCATTGTTGAGCACGGCGGGGGTGGCCCGACGCGGATCGAGTTGCATCACATGGTTAGCGATGAACAGGCTGTAGTAACGGTACGCAACCAGATAAATGGCCACGGCAGCGACCACAATCCACAAGGCGTTGATCGCCTCGCCTCGGCGCAATGCCACTACGCCCAGGGCGCACGCTCCTACGATTGCCAGCACTAGCCAGGGTAAGTGGCGTAGCAGGCTATTATTATTTTTCATTTTATTATTCCAGCCAGGGTGGACAAGAAAGACAGCCACCCCGAGTTTAGCGCTTACGGCGACAAAGGCCATACCCCGACATTGGTCTAGACGCCTTAACGATTGGCTGCGACCGACTGGTCGGGTCTATAGTCAGCAAACCTTCGTGAGGATTGCGCCATGAGCCAGCACCCAGCTGAGCGTCGCCGCTTCAAACGTATCGCGTTCGATGCCAAGACTGAATTGAGTCAGGGCGAGTACATCTGGCCGGTCAAATTGATTGATCTGTCGCTCAAGGGTCTGTTGATCGAAAAACCCGAGCCGTGGCTAGGTGATCGGGAGCGGCATTTTCTGGTCGATATTCATCTCAACGATGAGGTCGGCATCAAGATGGATGTGCAATTGACCCACGACGACCATGGCCAACTCGGCTTCGTCTGCAAGCACATCAGCCTGGAGTCCATCGAACGCCTGCGGCGCTTGATTGAGTTCAACCTGGGTGACCCGCAGGAGCTGGAGCGAGAATTGGGCGCTCTGATCGAACTCTGATTAAAACCGGCTCCCTGTAGGAGCTGCCGAAGGCTGCGATCTTTTGATCCTGATCTTTTAAAAGCAAGATCAAAAGATCGCAGCCTTCGGCAGCTCCTACAGGGGATCGTGGTTATTCGAAAAGCGCGTCGAGAGCTTGTTCGAGACGCGTCACGGCGATGATCTGCAACCCCGGCGGCGACTCTTTCGGCGCGTTGCCCTTGGGCACGATCGCGCGCTTGAAGCCATGCTTGGCTGCTTCCTTCAAACGTTCCTGGCCACTCGGCACCGGACGCACTTCGCCGGACAAACCGACTTCGCCAAACACCAACAGATCATGGGGCAACGGCCGATTACGCAGGCTCGACATCACGGCCGCCATCAACGCCAGATCGGATGCGGTTTCCAGCACCTTCACCCCGCCGACCACGTTAAGGAACACGTCCTGATCGTGGGTCGGAATGCCGCCGTGTCGATGCAAAACCGCGAGCAACATCGCCAATCGGTTCTGATCCAGACCCAACGTCACCCGGCGCGGGTTGGCCAGATGACTGTCATCGACCAGCGCCTGCACTTCCACCAGCATCGGCCGAGTGCCCTCCCACGTTGCCATGACCACACTGCCCGGGACTTCTTCCTGAGCACGGGTGAGAAAAATCGCCGATGGGTTGGAGACTTCTTTAAGTCCCTTGTCGGTCATGCCGAACACACCGAGTTCGTTGACCGCACCAAAACGGTTTTTCACCGCCCGCAGCAAACGCAAACGGCCATCGGATTCACCTTCGAAATACAGCACGGTGTCGACCATGTGTTCCAGCACGCGCGGGCCGGCAAGCGCGCCTTCCTTGGTGACGTGGCCGACGAGGAAAATCGCAGTGCCGCTTTGTTTGGCGTATCGCACCAGCAGCGCCGCACTTTCGCGCACCTGAGAGACACCGCCGGGCGCCGATTGCAGTTGTTCGGTGAAAATCGTCTGGATCGAGTCGATCACCATCACCTTGGGTTTTTCCTGACGGGCAGTGGCGATGATGGTTTCGATACAGGTTTCGGTCATCACCCGCAGTTGATCCTGCGGCAAGCCGAGGCGCCGGGCGCGCATGGCTACTTGCTGCTGGGATTCTTCGCCGGTGACGTACAGCGCTGGCATGCTCTTGGCGAGGTTGCAAAGGGTCTGCAACAGAATCGTTGACTTGCCGATCCCCGGATCACCACCAATCAGCACTACCGAGCCATCGACCAGCCCGCCACCGAGCACGCGGTCCAGTTCGCCGGAGGCAGTAGAAAACCGTGGAATCTCTTCGATGCTGACTTCGGCCAGCGTCTTGATCTGCGCCTGTTGCCCGGCCCAACCGGTGCGACCGGTGGGCGCCGTCGCGCCGCCGCTCTCGATCATGGTTTCGGTCAAGGTGTTCCAGGCACCGCACTCGCCACATTGGCCGGCCCACTTGGGAAAGGTTGCGCCGCACTCGGTGCAGCCGTACATGCGCTTGGCCTTGGCCATCAGAACCCCCGACAAAAACCGCGATGATAACGCACGCGCTGCCGATCAGCGCGGCGCGGCGGTACGGAATTCCCCGCTGGCCAGACGTGCGGCGCTGTTACCCAGCGGATCTTCGGCATTCAGATCGGCGCCTTTGGCTTTCAGCGCGTCGAGCAATTCCTGACGCTTGAACAAGCCCGCATACATCGCGGCCGTCTGACCGGCACCGTTACGTTGGTCGGGACTGCAATCGGTGGCCATCAAGCGCCGGGCAATCTGCAACTCGCCCTTGAAAATCGCGCCCATCAGCGCCGTGTTGCCGCGTTGATCCTGAGCACAGGCATCCGCCCCGGCGGCGAGTAGCCTTTCAACCGCTGGTGCCTGGCCGTGATACGCCGCCAGAATCAGCGCGGTGTAGCCCTTGTCATCGCGGGTGTCGAGCGAATATCCGGACTCGATAAAGGTATCGAGCATCGGCACATCACCGCGCCGGGCCGCGTCGAAATAGTAGTCCTGCAGTTGCGCCCTGATGGCTTCAGGGTCCTGCTCGGGCGAAGCCGCCCACGCAGAGAACGACAGGCAACCGCAAAACAATAAAAGACAGATACGCATCAGCAGTCTCCTTTGGCGAAACGGGGCCTGATTCAGACCCCGTTTTGCATCAGCGTTGGATCAGTCGACCAGTTTGGCCGCCAGTGCCTTGACCCGGCTCAGGTCACCCTTGGCCACTTCAGTCACGCCGGTGCCGTACTCAGGATCGGCCTTATAAAGGAAGGACAGGATGATGTGCTTGCTCTCGTCATCCGTGGTGGCCAGCGAGCCGCCGAAGCTGTCGATCAGGTCGCGGCGTTCCTTTTTGCTGAACGAGCGATACAGATCGCCGGCCTGCTTGAAGTTCTGCTCACGCTGGATCTTCGCCTGCTGCGTGCTGCCCGACAGCGCCATCTGGCTGTAACGCGCCGCTGGCGTTTCTTCACGCGGTTGCAAACGGCTCGGCTGATAGTTCACACCGGACCGGCTGGCACCGAAGTTCATCGCGCCATCCTGATTGCCGTTGTTCACCGCGACTTTCGGCGCGTTGATCGGCAATTGCAGGGCATTGGCGCCAAGACGATACATTTGCGTGTCGGCATAAGAGAACACGCGACCTTGCAACAATCGATCTTCGGAAGGTTCGATACCCGGCACAACATTGGCCGGAGCCATTGCAACTTGTTCGGTTTCCTGGAATACGTTTGCCGGATTACGGTTTAGAACCATTTGTCCAACTTTACGTTCTGGAATACCCGGCCAGATCTTGGTTGCATCCAGCGGATCGAAATCAAACTTGGACAAATCTTGTGGTTTCAGAACCTGAATGTACAAGTCCCATTTCGGGAAGTTACCTTTGTTTATATTAGTCACCAAGTCATTGGTCATATGACTGTAATCCTGACCCTGAACTTTTGTGACTTGTTTAGGGGTGAGATTGTTGATGCCCTGCAAGCTCTTCCAGTGAAACTTTACGTAGTGCACTTCGCCTTTGGCATTGACCAACTTATAGGCATGCACTCCGTTGCCGTCCATTTCGCGATAACTGGCTGGTGTTCCCGAGTTGGAATACAGCTCGGTCAGCGTACGCGTGGCTTCCGGTACATGGGAGAAGAAGTCGAATCGGCGCGAGTCATCATCAAGATTGGTGCGCGGGTCGGGTTTGAACGCATGCACCATGTCCGGAAATTTGATCGCGTCACGGATGAAGAAGGTCGGGAAGTTGTTGCCCACCAGATCCCAGTTGCCGTCGGCGGTGTAGAACTTGGTGGCGAAACCACGCGGGTCACGCAGGGTTTCCGGGGAGTGGTTACCGTGAACCACGGCAGAGAACCGCACGAATACCGGCGTGCTCTGGCCGGCGGCAAATACCTTGGCCTTGCTCAAGTCGCTGAGGTCGTTGGTCACCGTGAAAGTGCCATGGGCGCCGGTGCCGCGTGCGTGAACCACACGCTCGGGAATGCGCTCGCGGTCGAAACGCTGCAGCTTCTGGATCAGTTGCACATCTTGCAGCAACACCGGGCCGTTGGCGCCGGCGGTTTGCGAGTTCTGATTGTCGCCCACCGCCGCACCGTTATCCCGGGTCAGGGGCGCGGCATGCACGGAAAAGGTCAACAGGCTGGCGGTGATTACGCCAAGTGTGCGGCGATGGGGAAAAGCCCCCAGTCCAAGAGTGGCATTCATATCAGGTTCCTCTGGTTTTTTTGGGCGCATCCAGGTGCGCCAACCCAAGGCTAGAGGCCTGTGCCGCTGAACATAAATAGAAAGAACGTAACGCCATGATTGAAAAAATTGGCTTCCCGATCAGGGAGTTACGGCGTATTTCGCGCGCGATTAGTGGCACTTTGCAAACTAATCGTGGATTAATGTGTCGATTAAAACGGGCATTGTAAGAAGGTGTTTCGCGCAGGACGCGTTTTGCTGATTTACACTGCGTACACCAAACTCATCTGTAACAAGGAAATAACCTATGGGCGTGATAAGTGAGTTCAAGGCCTTCGCGGTCAAAGGCAATGTGGTCGACATGGCCGTCGGTATCATCATCGGTGCCGCCTTCGGCAAAATCGTTTCATCGTTTGTCGGTGACGTGATCATGCCGCCGATCGGCCTGCTGATCGGTGGAGTGGATTTCAGTGACCTGGCCATTACGCTCAAAGCTGCCCAAGGCGAGGCCCCTGCGGTCATGCTGGCTTACGGCAAATTCATCCAGAGCGTGCTCGACTTCGTGATTGTCGCTTTCGCAATCTTCATGGGCGTCAAAGCCATCAACCGCCTGAAACGCGAAGAAGCCGTGGCCCCTACCCTGCCACCGGTGCCGACCAAGGAAGAAGAATTGCTGGGTGAGATCCGCGATCTGCTCAAGGCCCGGAACAATCAGCCCTGACTTGACTGCACCCTGAAAAACGGCGCCTTAGGGCGCCGTTTGTTTACCAGTAGTTTTCTACGGCCACCTGTCCCGGCCGGCGGGTGAGGCTGAGGCTCATGTGCCTTTTTTTCAGCAACGCACGAGTGTCGTCGATCATCTGCGGATTGCCGCACAACATGACCCGCGAATGTTCAGCCGACAGCTCCACGCCCGCCGCCCGTTCCAGCTCACCGTTTTCGATCAGTGTAGTAATGCGACCGTTCAACGCTCCGGGATGGGCTTCACGGGTGACTGTCGGGATGAAACGCAACTTGTGTGCGTGTTCACTCAAGTATTCACGTTGCGCCAGCCCGGCAATCATCTGCTGATACGCCAGCTCCCGCGCTTCGCGCACGCTGTACACCAGAATGATCCGTTCGAATTTTTCCCAGACCTCGAAGTCCTGAAGGATCGACAGAAAAGGCGCCACCCCGGTACCGGTGGATAACAGCCACAGATCACGGCCGTCAACGAAGCGATCAAGGGTCAGGTAGCCGAATGCTTGGCGATCCACCAGCAAGGTATCGCCGATCTGCAGTCGGCTCAGTTCGCTGGTGAACTCGCCGCCCGGCACTACGATAGAGAAGAATTCAAGAAACTCGTCAAAGGGTGACGACACCATCGAATAGGCGCGCCACACAGTGCTGCCATCGGCCTTGGTCACGCCGAGCCGGGCGAATTGCCCGGCCCGGAAACGAAAACCGGCATCACGACTGGTGCGCAAAGTGAACAGGCTGGAGGTCAAGGGCTGCACGTCGAGCAAGGTCTGAGCGGTAAACTTCTCTGCACTGGCGGTCATGGGGCACTCCGTTGAACGATGACCAGCAGTGTCCCGCAAATCTGCGCGCTTAAACACCGATGATTGGTAATGGCTTTATCAACGCTCGCCACCGACAACTATTAACCGCATTTAAAGCAAGCAAGCTATGCAAACTAAAATTTAGGATGACAAGTTGCATACTAAAACTTCGCTATTGCTAATAACGCTTTATGACCACTCGCGCATTCTCAAGAGCGAAAAAATTTAAAACTCTTCGTAGGAAACATCCTACACTTCGACCCGTGCCGGATCTTTTGGATCCACTCGGCGCCCCCGCAACACCAACGGAGAGTTTTTAATGGAAACGTGGAAGGAGTCGCAACTAAAGCAACTGACTTTCGCCAAGGGAATAGATGCCGCTTATCCGATCTTGCTGAAATTTGCCGAGAATCTAGGATTTAACTTCTGCGCAATTTCAGTCACTTCGCCGCACCGGGAAATTCATCTTAATGCCTTGCAAATCAACAACTACCCTGAAGAATGGAATCAACAATATGCACAAAAAAACTTCCGGAAAATTGATCCGGTAATAGCACACTGCAACCACTCAATGTTACCCATCGTATGGAATGAAACGGTATTCGCCGAAACGCCTCAGTTATGGGAATCACTGAAGGAACACAGACTGCAACACGGCTGGTCTCAGGCGTTCCATAACGAGGAAAGCGGCTTGTGCAGCATTATCAGCCTTGCCCGAAAGCACTGCCCGATCAGTCCGCTCGAGTTGTATGAGCATTTTGGCTATATGTTCTACGCCACCAGTTGCTTGAGCGAACTGTTCGCCAGGGCCTTGCCCGCACAGCCCGCCAAGTCCCGCCAACCGCATCTTTCACCCCGAGAACTGGAGGTGCTGCAATTGTCCGCCAGTGGCAAAACGGCTTATGAGATCTCGAAAATCCTCAGCTTGAGCGAACGCACCGTGAACTATCACGTGCAGAACGTTATCGGGAAGCTCAACGTCTGCAACAAGATTTCCGCTGTCATCGCGGCCGCCAGAGCCGGAATCATCTAGACCCATTGCTTTGCCCCCGATTAAAACGTGCGGGTGTTCCCGCAGAAAAAAACGTACCATTTGTGCCCTTCCTGAGTGATGACGCCAGCCGTTTGCGTTGCAGTTCACTCGGTCGGGTTCCGCCGTACGTCACCCTGGCAGCGGGACATCCGTCGATTATCCTGAGTCCCCGCCCCATGCCTTTGCTCGATACGCCCTTCGCCCAACTCGACCTGATCCGCCAGCCCGAACAGCAAAACGAACCGCTGCAGGCGTTCGATGCCGCCGATGAATATTTGCTCAATCATCTGGCCGCGCAGCAACCGACGGCTGACACGCGGGTTCTGGTGCTCAACGACAGCTTCGGCGCGCTGGCCGCCAGTCTGCTCGGCAAGGTGACGGTCAGCAGTAGCGGTGATTCGTTTCTGGGCTTTCAAGGGCTGGAAAAAAACCTGCTGCGCAATGGCCACGCGTTCGACGCGATTTGCGGTATCCCGGCCAGTGAGCCCTTGCTCGGGCCGTTCGATCGGGTATTGATCCGCGTACCGAAAACCCTGGCCTTGCTGGAGGAACAACTGATTCGCCTGCAAGGACAACTGGCGCCCGGCGCTGAAGTGGTCGCAGCAGCGATGGTCAAACATCTGCCGCGCGCAGCGGGCGACCTGCTGGAGCGCTACGTCGGCCCCGTACAGGCATCACTGGCGTTAAAAAAAGCTCGGTTGCTGATCGCCACACCTGAGGCGAAAACGCCAGCCGTGTCGCCCTACCCGTCTCGCTATCGCCTTGACGATCCGGCCATTGAGTTGCTTAACCACGCCAACGTGTTCTGCCGCGAAGGCCTGGACATCGGCACCCGCGCGTTTCTCCCGCATCTGCCGAAGAATCTTGGCAGTGCACGAGTCGCCGACCTGGGTTGCGGTAACGGTGTACTGGCCATTGCCAGCGCACTGCAAAACCCGGACGCACAGTACACGCTGGTCGATGAATCGTTCATGGCCGTGCAGTCGGCTGCCGAAAACTGGCGCGCCGCGCTCGGTGATCGCGACGTGATCGTGCGTGCGGGTGATGGTTTGGCCGGTCAGGAGCCGCAATCGCTGGACGTGGTGTTGTGCAATCCGCCGTTCCATCAGCAGCAGGTCGTGGGTGATTTCCTCGCCTGGCGCATGTTCCAGCAAGCCCGCGAGGCGCTGGTGGTGGGCGGCGCGTTGTACATCGTCGGCAACCGTCATCTGGGTTATCACAGCAAACTGGCGCGGCTGTTCCGTGGTGTAGAGCAAGTCGCCGCCACACCGAAATTCGTGATCCTCAAGGCCCGCAAGTAAACCGCCAGGCAAAAAAAACCCTCCATCAGGAGGGTTACAAATCCGTACCCGAAGGCGCCGGGACGGAGTGATTCAGTGAGTGGTCAGGCCTGCGGCGTTCATGAACATGCGCATCAGGCTGGCGATGATAAACAGCGCGCCGACGCTACCAACCCAGATCATCGCTAACCAGCCGAGCCGCTGCCACAGCGGCTTTTTTTCAGCTTCTTCAATATCGTTCAGGGAATGTTTGCCGGTCATTGCTTCATCCTCCGTTTGAGGGAGATGGCGCTGCGGGCAGCGCCATCGTGATCACGCCTAGTGATAACCGTCTTCATGGGTGACCTTGCCGCGGAACACGTAGTAGCTCCAGAAGGTGTAACCCAGAATGAACGGGATGATGAACAGCGTGCCTACCAGCATGAAGCCCTGACTTTGCGGCGGTGCGGCGGCGTCCCAGATCGAGATCGACGGCGGCACAATGTTCGGCCACAGGCTGATACCCAGACCGCTGTAGCCGAGAAAAATCAGCACCAGGGTCAGCAGGAACGGCATGTAGTTGGCATTGCGCGCCACGGCACGGATCAAACCGTACATCGTCACCATCACCAGAATCGGTACCGGCATGAACCAGAACAGATTCGGCATGCTGAACCAGCGTGTCGCGATGTCCGGGTGCGCCAGTGGTGTCCAGATACTGACGATACCGATCACGGCCAGCAGCACGAATGCCAGCGGCCTTGCCAGGTTATGCATCTGTTCCTGAAGCTTGCCTTCGGTCTTCATGATCAGCCAGGTGCAACCGAGCAAGGCATAAGCCACCACGAGCGCAGCGCCGCAGAACATCGTGAACGGTGTCAGCCAGTCCAGTGATCCGCCGGCAAACTGTCGATTGACCACCGGCAAACCATCGATGAATGCGCCGAGCGCCACGCCCTGGAAGAACGTCGCCGCCACCGAACCGCCGATGAATGCCTTGTCCCACAGGTGACGCTTGTCGTCCTTGGCCTTGAAGCGAAACTCGAATGCCACGCCGCGAAAAATCAAACCGATCAGCATGAAAATCAACGGCAGGTACAGCGCCGAGAGCACCACCGAATAGGCCAGCGGAAAGGCGCCGAACAACGCCGCACCGCCCAGCACCAGCCACGTTTCATTACCGTCCCAGACCGGGGCGACGGTGTTCATCATCACGTCACGGTCGGTCTTGCCCGGAATGAACGGGAAGAGAATCCCGATCCCGAGGTCGAAGCCGTCCATGACCACGTACATCATGATGCCGAAGATGATAATCACGGCCCAGATCAGCGGAAGATCAATACCCATGAGTCAAATCTCCTTGGTCAGGCTGGGAGCATCGTGATCGGCATCGGCCGTATCGTCCGCAGCGGACAGCGGACGGGCCGGCGTGCGTTGCTTGCCTGGCCCCCCTTCTGGCGTTTCTGCGCCTTCGCTGATCTTCGGCCCTTTGCGCACCAGACGCATCATGTAGCCCAGGCCTGCACCGAACAGGGCGAAATACACCACGACGAACATGATCAGCGTGATGCTCATCTGCACGAAGCTGTGATTGGACGACGCATCCGCCGTGCGCATCAGCCCGTAGACCACCCACGGCTGACGGCCGATTTCCGTGGTGAACCAGCCGGCGAGAATCGCGATCAACCCGGACGGCCCCATCCACAACGCCAGATACAGGAACGGACGTGAGGTGTAGAGGGTGTCGCGTTTACGCAGCCACAAGCTCCACAGACCGGTGAAGATCATCAGGAAACCCAGACCGACCATGATCCGGAACGACCAGAACACGATGGTCGAGTTCGGCCGGTCTTCGGGTGGAAAATCCTTGAGCGCCGGCACTTGCTTGTCCAGCGAGTGGGTCAGGATCAGGCTGCCGAGGTACGGGATCTCCACGGCGAATTTGGTTTTCTCTTCCTTCATGTCCGGCCAGCCGAACAGGATCAGCGGCGTGGGTTCGTCACCCTTGTTTTCCCAGTGGCCTTCGATGGCGGCGATTTTTGCCGGTTGATGCTTGAGGGTGTTGAGGCCATGGAAGTCGCCGATGACGGCCTGGATCGGCGCGACGATCAATGCCATCCACATCGCCATCGACAGCATGGTGCGTATCGCCGGGTTGTCCTTGCCGCGCAACAGGTGCCAGGCCGCCGAGGAGCCGACGAAGAATGCCGTGGCCACGAACGCGGCAGTCGCCATGTGCATCAGGCGGTACGGGAACGACGGGTTAAAGATGATGGCCAGCCAGTCGGTGGGAATGACTTGGCCGTTAACGATTTCGAAGCCCTGCGGGGTTTGCATCCAACTATTGGAAGCGAGAATCCAGAACGTCGAGATCAATGTGCCGATCGCCACCATCACCGTGGAGAAAAAGTGCAGGCCGCGTCCGACCTTGTTCCAGCCAAACAGCATCACCCCGAGGAAACCCGCCTCGAGGAAGAACGCCGTGAGCACCTCATAGGTCAGCAAAGGCCCCGTGACGGCACCGGCGAAGTCCGAGAAGCGGCTCCAGTTGGTGCCGAACTGGTAGGACATAACCAGACCGGAGACCACGCCCATGCCGAAGTTGACGGCAAAGATCTTCGACCAGAAATGGTAGAGGTCACGGTAGGTGTCGTTATGAGTTTTCAGCCACAAGCCTTCGAGCACCGCCAGGTAGCTCGCCAGGCCAATGGTGATGGCCGGGAACAGGATGTGAAATGAGACGGTAAACGCGAACTGAATTCGGGCGAGATCGAGTGCCTCTAAACCGAACATAAGTCTTCCTCTGTCAGGTAATACCGGCTGCGGGGCTTGTGACCCCTACGCCTACTGCCCCCACGGATATGGAGTGCGGCGAATTCTGATTCGTTCTTTTTTAACAACCATCGCAACGCAGGGAGTCTGGCCATCGGGCCGCCGGATCAATTCCGTTAGAGGCCTTGATCTGGATCAAGCAACGTTGAAAGAGTAGTCCCATTTCAGACGAAGAACCGCGTGGTCGTTTGCCGCGTGACAAGTTGCCTCACGGTTACGGCAATGCTCTGAAGTACATGCCATGTGGCGAAACGGCGTGCTCCCTTGTCGCAGGGAGTTGGGGGCGCGGGGATAATCGATGTCTGGCTAACTAAATTTTTTTTCATAGCAACTTCCTGTTACAGACTGGTGATAACCTCGCGGTTCCCCCTCGAACCAGACCTGCCTCCAGATGCCCAGCCAAGAGCCCCTGCTGTTACGTCACCATCGTCCGTTTCTTGCGTTCTGGCTGGCCCGGATTTTCACCGCCAGCGGGTTCCAGATGCTCACTGTGGCGATTGGCTGGAACCTGTATCAGTTGACCGGCAACGTGCTCGACCTGGGCCTGGTGGGTCTTGTCGAGTTCGCACCGCGCGTGCTGTTCATGCTGCACACCGGGCATGTCGCCGACCGCTATGACCGGCGCAGGGTCGCAGCGATCTGTCAGTCGTTGCAGGCCTTGATCGCTCTGGCGCTGGCCATTGGCAGCGCCACCGATCACGTCACCCGGGAAATGATCTTCATCCTCGCCTTCCTGCTGGGTGCGGCGCGCTCGTTCGAAATGCCGACCACACAGGCGCTGCTGCCGAGCATCGTGCCCGCGTCGCTGTTCCCGCGCGCAGTCGCGGCCGCGCAATCGGCGCAACAGTCGGCGACCATCGTCGCCCCGGCACTCGGCGGTTTGCTTTATGCGTTCGGCAGCGTCTGGGTGTATGGCCCGACGGTGCTGCTTTATGTGATTGCCTGCTCGCTGATGCTCAACCTGCCCGCTCGGCAGACCCCGTTGAATAAAGGAAAAGCCACGCTGGATTCGTTGCTGGCGGGGATTCGTTTCATTCGCAGCCGTCCGGACATTCTCGGGGCGATCTCTCTGGATCTGTTCGCGGTGCTGCTTGGTGGCGCCACCGCGTTGCTGCCGGTATTCGCCAAAGACATATTGCTGACCGGGCCGTGGGGCCTCGGCCTGCTGCGCTCGGCGCCAGCGGTCGGCGCGCTGGGGATGTCACTGTTCCTCGCGCGGTTTGCCGTGGAGCGCAATGTCGGCCGGGTGATGTTCACCGCGGTGGGCATATTCGGCGTCGCCACCATCGCTTTCGGCCTGTCGACTTCGCTCTGGTTCTCGCTGGCCGTGCTGGTGGTGCTCGGTGCGGCGGACATGATCAGCATGGTGATCCGCGCCTCCTTCGTCCAACTGGAAACCCCGGACGAAATGCGCGGCCGGGTCAGTGCGGTGAACGGCCTGTTCATCGGCGCCTCGAACCAGTTGGGCGAATTCGAATCCGGCCTCACCGCCCACTGGTTCGGCACCGTGCCGGCAGTGGTAATGGGCGGAGTCGGTACGCTGGTGGTGACGGGGACGTGGATCAAACTGTTCCCGACATTGGCCAAACGGGATCGGATGACGGAGTTGGTGGAAGAGGCGAAGGTTTAGCGCTCGTCAGACCAACAACTCCCCCCCCACTTTCGCCCTTAATGCCTTGCCCCCAAGTTGTTCCACCAGCGCCAGAGCAAATTCCAGCACGGCACCAGAACCCTGGGCGGTGATGCAGTTGCCATCAACCACCACCGGCTGATCGACAAACGTACAGCCCGACAATTGATGACTGGCGCTCGGTAAACACGTCATGCGCCGCTGGCGCAAAACGCCGAAGGCTTGCAGGGCGACTGCCGGGGCTTCGGCGATGGCGGCGAACAGGCGTCCGGCGCTGGCCTGATCCTTGAGCACTTGTTGCAGCGGCTGATGCGCCGCCAGGTGTTGTGAACCGACAGCGCCGCCGGGCAGGACGATCAGGTCGAACGTCTGTGCCAGCACATCGATCAGCATGCCGTCGGCGGTCAGGCGGGTGCCGCGGGCACAGGTCAGCATGCGCCGACCTTCGATGCTGGCCGCCATCACTTCGATGCCGGCGCGACGCAATACGTCGATCAGGGTCACGCTTTGCAGATCATCGATGCCCTCGGCGAGGGTAATCAGGGCTCTAAAGGTCATGGGCGCTATCCGCTGAGTGATCTTCAAAGCGTAGTCAGCTTTACCCGGCCTCGTTCGGTCGTCGCCGTTACTTGATGTAAAGCTGCGTCGACATCCTGTTGCCCGGCGCGTTGATGGACATGTTGGTAAAGGTGAAGATACCGTCCTGCTTGCCAGCCAGGTCGAGCACATACAGATAGCCCACGGTTTTCTTGCCGACCGTGCACTCGGTCAGATTGCCGTTATCAAAAGCGCAGACCGGGGTTCGCGTGCCGTTCACCTCAAAACCGTCCAACGCTACGTGCGCCTCGCGACCGTAGCCGACCTCCAGCACGTAAACCTTGATATTCGGGCCGCTGTGGTCGCAACGCGTCTGTTCCTGACCTTCAGCGATGTCTTCGAAGCCGCAGCTCGGTGACTCGACTTTCAACACCTTTAACTGAGTTAACGGTGGGGCCGACGCAGCCCAGGCGCCAGACGCCCCGCCCATCAGAACGGCCAGTAAGCCGAATGTCTTCAACCAGCGCTTGCTCATGCGTTACCCATCCCCCAAAAATCAGCGCGCAGTATGGCGCAGTTGGCCCCAACGCAAAACTTCGACGACGATCGACACCTACAACCGCCATATTCCTCACGCTGCTGGTATGATGCGCGGCTTTTTCCGGCCCACCACAATTTCTCAGGCGCTTGCGACGGTCTGTGCTTTGCTGTTGAGGTCGATACATTCACGGCGCCATGCGCGCCACGGGGAGCAGACATGCTGGAAAGGCTGTTTCAACTCAAGGCACACAACACCAACGTGCGGACCGAGATTCTCGCGGGCATCACGACTTTCCTGGCCATGGCCTACATTCTGTTCGTCAACCCGAGCATCCTCGGCGAGACCGGCATGGACAAGGGCGCGGTGTTTGTCGCTACCTGTCTGGCAGCCGCCATCGGTTCCACGGTCATGGGCCTGATCGCCAACTACCCGATCGCCCTCGCACCGGGCATGGGCCTGAACGCCTTCTTCACTTACACCGTCGTGCTGCACATGGGCCACACCTGGCAAGTGGCGTTGGGCGCGGTGTTCATCTCGGCCGTGTGCTTCTTCCTGCTGTCGATCTTCCGCATCCGTGAATGGATCATCAGCAGCATCCCGCTGCCGCTGCGTTCGGCGATTGCAGCCGGTATCGGCCTGTTCCTGGCGCTGATCGCCCTGCATAACGCCGGCATTGTGGTCAGCAATTCGGCGACCATGGTCGGCCTCGGTGAGCTGAGAGCTCCGGCACCGATCCTCGCCACCCTCGGTTTCGCCCTGATCGTTGCCCTCGAAGCGCTGAAAGTACGCGGTGCGGTCCTGATCGGCATTCTGGCGGTGACCATCGTATCCATCGCCTTTGGCTTCACCGCGTTCAATGGCGTGACGTCGATGCCACCTTCGCTGGCCCCGACCTTCCTGCAGCTGGACATCATGGGTGCACTGGACATCGGTCTGGTCAGCGTGATCTTCGCCTTCCTGTTCGTCGACCTGTTCGACAACTCCGGCACCCTGATCGGCGTCGCCAAGCGCGCCGGCCTGATGGGCAAGGACGGCCACATGCCGAAAATGGGCCGTGCGCTGATCGCCGACAGCACCGCCGCCATGGCCGGCTCGCTGCTGGGCACCTCGACCACCACCAGCTACATCGAATCTGCTGCGGGCGTGAGTGCTGGCGGCCGTACCGGTCTGACAGCTGTGGTCGTCGCGATTCTGTTCCTGCTGGCGTTGTTCTTCTCGCCACTGGCGGCCAGCGTTCCGGCTTTTGCCACCGCACCGGCACTGCTGTTCGTCGCCGTCTTGATGATGTCGGGCCTGGCAGAAATAGAATGGGACGACATCACCGTCGCCGCACCGGTCGTGGTGACCGCGCTGGCCATGCCGTTCACGTATTCGATCGCCAACGGCATCGCGTTCGGCTTCATCGCCTGGACCGCGATCAAACTGCTGTCCGGTCGCGCCCGTGAGCTGAACCCGGCGCTGGTGATTCTGTCGATTCTGTTCGTGATCAAGTTGGGTTGGTTCAACGCATGACTTTCGATTCCCAAGCCTACGCCGCACAGCTCGAAGACAAGGTCACGCGCCTGCGTGACCTGCTGGCCCCGTTCGATGCGCCCGAGCCGAGCGTATTCGACTCGCCACTGCAGAACTTCCGTCTGCGCGCCGAATTCCGCCTGTGGCGCGAGGCCGGTGAGCGTCATTACGCGATGTTCTCTCAGGACGACAAACGCACGCCGATCCTGATCGAAGAGTTCCCGATCGCCAGCCTGCGCATCAATCAACTGATGCCGCAGCTCAAGGCGGCGTGGCAGGCCAGCGCGGCGTTGAGCCACAAGCTGTTTCAGGTGGAGTTTCTGACCACCCTGGCTGGCGACGCGATGATCACCCTGTGCTACCACCGTCCGCTGGACGAGCACTGGCATGCGGCAGCGACCAAGCTGTCGGCAGATCTCGGGGTCAGCATCATCGGCCGCTCCAAGGGCAAACGCGAAGTGCTCGGCCAAGACTATGTAGTGGAGAAGCTTGAAGTCGGCGGCCGCACGTTCAGCTATCGCCAGCCGGAAGGTGCCTTCACCCAGCCCAACGGCACCGTAAACCAAAAGATGTTGAACTGGGCTTACGAAGCATTGGGCGATCGCACTGACGATTTGCTGGAGCTGTACTGCGGCAACGGCAACTTCACCCTGCCGCTCGCGACCCGCGTACGCAAAGTGCTGGCCACCGAAATCAGCAAGACTTCGGTCAACGCCGCACTGAGCAACCTCAGCGAAAACGCTGTGGATAACGTCACGCTGGTGCGTTTGTCCGCCGAAGAACTGACCGAAGCCCTCAACGAAGTGCGCCCATTCCGTCGCCTGCACGGCATCGACCTCAAGAGCTACGAGTTCGGCAGCGTGTTCGTCGACCCGCCGCGTGCCGGCATGGACCCTGACACCTGCGAGCTGACCCGGCGCTTTGACAACATCCTCTACATCTCCTGCAACCCGGAAACCCTGGCGGCCAACATCGCCCAGTTGCACGACACGCACCGCATTACCCAGTGCGCGCTGTTCGACCAGTTCCCGTGGACGCATCACATGGAGTCGGGCGTGTTGCTGACCCGCCGTTGATTGCTGTTGCCAGATACGAAGAAGCCGTCGTGAATGACGGCTTTTTTGTGGGCGCTTGTTTCAGGTTGTGCGATCACCGAACAAAAAACGCTAAGGCCGACGCCGTTCAATTGACCGATGTAACCATCTAGTACATTTTATCTCCACAGGCCGAAACTCATGGCCCAAGCCAAAAACAAGAAGTGGAGTTACCCCCATGCCCCCTATCGTTCTGGTGCTCAACGGCCCGAACCTGAACCTGCTTGGCACCCGTGAGCCCGCCACTTACGGCCATGAAACCCTGGCGGATATCTCTGCCCTGTGCGGTCGCGCAGGCGAAGAATTCGGCCTGGCCGTGGAATTTCGCCAGACCAACCACGAAGGCGAACTGCTCGACTGGATTCACGCCGCTCGCGGTCGTTGCGCCGGGATTGTCATCAACCCGGCAGCCTGGACGCACACCTCGGTGGCGATTCGCGACGCGCTGGTGGCCAGTGAGTTGCCGGTGATCGAAGTGCATCTGTCCAACGTCCACGCCCGCGAGCCGTTCCGTCATCACTCGTTTGTCTCGGCCATCGCCACGGCGGTGATGTGCGGGTTTGGCAGCCATGGCTATCGTCTGGCCCTGGAACACTTGAGCCAGCGGCTGAAGGGGCAAGCAGCATGAGCCGCAAAAACGTGATACTGGCCGGGCTGATCGGTGCCGGCATTCAGGCCTCCCGCACGCCGGCGCTGCATGAGCACGAAGGCGACGCCCAGGGCTTGCGATATCTGTATCGGCTGATCGACCTGGATCAACTGCAACTGGACACCCATGCCCTGCCCGACTTGTTGCTGGCGGCCGAGCGCATGAACTACACCGGGCTGAACATCACCTTCCCCTGCAAGCAGGCGATTATCCCGCTGCTCGACGAACTGTCACCCGAAGCCCGCGGCATCGGCGCGGTCAATACCGTGGTGCTCAAGGACGGCAAACGCGTCGGCCACAACACCGACTGCCTGGGTTTTGCCGAGGGTTTTCGTCGCGGCTTGAAGGACGCGGCCCGTGAGCGTGTAGTCCAGATGGGCGCTGGTGGTGCAGGCGCGGCAGTGGCCCACGCGCTATTGAGCGAAGGCGTACAAAGGCTGAGCATTTTCGACGTGGACAGTGATCGCGCCGAGCATCTGGCGAACAACCTCAATGAGCATTTCGGCTTTGGCCGCGCAGTGGCCGGGCAGGATTTGCCGAGCGCACTGAATCAGGCAGACGGCTTGGTGAACACCACACCGATGGGCATGGCCAAACTGCCGGGCATGCCGGTGCCGGTCGAGTTGCTGCGCAAGGAATTGTGGGTGGCAGAGATCGTGTACTTCCCACTGGAAACCGAACTGCTGCGCAACGCCCGCGCCATAGGTTGCCGGACGCTGGATGGGGGCAACATGGCAGTGTTTCAGGCGGTGAAGGCGTTTGAGTTGTTCAGTGGCGTGGTGCCGGATGCGCAGCGCATGCTTGCGCACTTCCAAAGCATGAATGGCTAGCCAAATGAGGGGGCTTGCCCCCTCGTCTCATGTCAGGCCTGCAAGTAACGCAACACCGACTCGCAGATCATCTCGCGATGACGCTGCTTGATGCTCTCGTCCGGCAGATCAATCTGAAAAATCTCACCGAATGTGTGGCGGTTCGACACGCGATAGAAGCTGAACGAGCTGATCAGCAAATGCACGTCCAGCGCGTTGAGCCCGCTGCGGAAAACGCCTTCTTCGGCGCCCCGACGCAAAATCTCGCCGAGTGAATCGAGGATGGTGTTGTTCATCGCCTTGATCGCATCGGAACGTTTCACGAATTCGGCGTTGTGGATGTTCTCGATGCAGACAATGCGCACGAAATCGACGTTGCGGTCGTGATGATCGAAAGTGAACTCCACCAGCCGCCGGATCGCTACCACTGGCGACAGCTCGGCAAGGTGCAGACGGCTTTCCGTGTTACGAATATCGCCGTAGAGCTTTTCCAGCACCTCGACGTACAGCTGCTCCTTACTGCCGAAGTAGTAATAGATCATGCGTTTGGAGGTGTGGATGCGTTCGGCGATCGCGTCGACGCGCGCGCCGGACAATCCTTGCTGGACGAACTCGACGATCGCCTCCTGCAGGATGTTCTCGCGGGTCTTTTCCGGATTGTTCTTGCGACTCTTGCGCGGCTCAACGGCGGGCTCGACGGGGGCTGCGGGGAGTTCTGAAGTCATTGTCATTGCGGGCTCACGGCCATCACTGCACAGGCTGGCGATTATGGGCTGCGCGGCACGGTGAAGGAAGCCGCGCGACCCGTGTTTAATCCCGCGCTTACGAATTTCCTACAACTTCGCCTGACGGACGGCGCCACTGCGTGATTTGGCCATCGCCGCCAGCCGCACCGCGACGTTCGCCGCGCCGTATCCGGCATAGCCGTTTTTACGCTGGATGATCTCGAAGAAGAACCGCCCCTCAAACGGCTCGGTGTAAACGTGAAACAACTCACCACCCTGGGCGTCACGGTCATAGAGCACGTTGTAATACGCCAGCTCACTGAGGAACTCGTCGTCGAAGTCAAAACGCGCGGCAAGGTCGTCGTAATAGTTGAGCGGAATATCCAGCAGCGGCACGCCGGCCTCTTTGGCTCGGCTGACTTCGGCGAAGATATCGTCACAATCGAAGGCGATGTGATGCACGCCGGAGCCGCGGTAACTCGACAGCGCATGGGAAATCGCGGTGTTGCGGTTCTCGGAAATGTTCAGCGGCAAACGGATCGAGCTGTCACGACTGCGCAGCGCGCGGCTTTTCACCAGACCATAGGGGTCGGGCAGCACCACTTCGTCATCGGCCTCGAAATCCAGCAGGCTCTTGTAGAACAGCACCCAACTGTCGAGGCTATCCGCCGGCAGCGCCATGGCCATGTGATCGATACGCTTGAGGCCACCGCGCACCTGCGCGTCTGGCAGCAGATTGAAGTCGGTGCCATACACATCAGCCGCCTCATCCACCAGATAAATCAGGCTGCCATCCGGCGCGCGCACTGCCGCCAGTTCCAATTCGTTAGGACCGACCAGACCGCGATAAGGCTGGCCCTTGTAGGCAACGGCACGCGCCAGAGCACTCGCGCTGTCCTTGACCCGCACGGCGGTGGCACACAGCGACGGGCCATGTGCTTCGAAAAAGCTGTGTGCAAACGAATAGGGTTCAGCGTTGAGGATCAGGTTGATATCACCCTGGCGCAGCAGGCTCACACTCTTGGAGCGATGTTGCCCGGCCTTGACGAACCCCAGGCGTTCCAGCCAGTTCGACAACTTGGCGCCGAGGCTTTCATCGACAGCGAATTCGAGAAACTCGATGCCGTTGTACTCGCTGGCCTTCGGCGTTTCGAAAAGGATTTCGCGGTTGGCCACGGGGGCCGCTTCCTGCTCCAGACGCTGACGGGTTTTCTCTTCCAGATAGAGCAGCGAGCGCAAGCCGTCTGCCGCATTGGCCCGTGGCGGTGCGGCGCGGAAGCCATCGTTGAAGATCTCCAGCGACAGCGGCCCGGTGTAGCCACTCTTGATGATCGGCGCGAGGAACCCCGCAAGATCAAACTCGCCCTGCCCCGGGAAGCAGCGAAAATGCCGACTCCACTCCAGAACATCCATCGCCAGAATCGGCGCATCGGCCATTTGCACGAAGAAAATCTTGTCGCCGGGAATCTCGGCAATGGCACGCGGATCGCCCTTGAGCGATAGCGTATGGAAGCTGTCGAGCAGCACGCCGAGGCTTGGGTGATCGGCCTGACGCACGATGTCCCAAACCTGTTGATACGTATTGACGTGACGGCCCCAGGCCAGTGCTTCATAGCCAATGCGCAAGCCACGGGCGCCGGCATGTTCAGCCAGCAAGCGCAGGTCATCGATGAGTATTTGCTGATCGCCGACGCTGTCCGCCGAAGCGTTGCTGCACACCAGCACCAGATCGGTGCCCAGTTCCTGCATCAGGTCGAACTTGCGCTCGGCCCGCTCCAGATTGCGCGCCAGCCGATCACGGCGGCAGCCTTCAAAATCGCGGAACGGCTGAAACAGGGTGATGGCAATCCCGAGATCGGCGCACATCTGTTTAATTTCACGTGGACTGCCGTCGTAGTACAGAAGGTCGTTCTCGAAAATCTCCACCCCGTCGAACCCGGCGGCGGCGATGGCTTCGAGTTTTTCCGGCAGGGTGCCGCTCAAGGAAACGGTGGCAATGGAACGCTGCATGTTTCAACTCCCGGACTGCGCCGCTTTGTTGCGGGGGACCATTTTTGTCGTGGGGTAAATTATTGGCTGCATCACTTCGCGCAGCAATTTAAAGTGTACTACCCGGTTAGTTTTGCGTGCGATTATCGAACACAATGCCGTTTTGACGAATTGACGATTTTTCGTCCACTGCCCAACATCGACCGCACATTGAGTCCGGGCCTGAACCACCGGTCGCAGCGTGCAAACCAAAAAGCACACCAAATAAAAAATCCAAAAACGGGTGGAACACATGATTCCTTCACAGACTTCCCGCATGGCTCCGGCCATGAGCACTGCCACGGGTGGCATCGGCGACAAGATCCGCGGCGCCATGGCTGTCGGCAAGACCCGTTGGGGCATGCTGGCGCTGGTGTTTTTCGCCACCACCCTGAACTACATCGACCGCGCCGCCCTCGGCGTCATGCAGCCCATCCTCGCCAAGGAAATGAGCTGGACGGCGATGGATTACGCCAACATCAACTTCTGGTTTCAGGTCGGCTACGCCATTGGTTTCGTGCTGCAAGGGCGACTGATCGACCGGGTCGGCGTCAAGCGCGTGTTCTTCTGCGCCGTGCTGCTCTGGAGCCTGGCCACGGGTGCCCACGGCCTGGCGACATCGGCGGTCGGCTTCATGGTCTGCCGTTTCGTCCTCGGCCTGACCGAAGCGGCGAACTATCCCGCTTGTGTGAAAACCACGCGTCTGTGGTTCCCGGCGGGTGAACGCGCCGTCGCCACCGGCATCTTCAACGCCGGCACCAACGTCGGTGCCATGTTCACGCCGATGTTGCTGCCGCTGGTTCTTCATGTGTGGGGCTGGCAGGCCGCGTTCCTGTGCATGGCGGCGCTGGGCGGGATCTGGTTGTTGTTCTGGGGCCTGAAGTATTACAACCCGGAAGATCACCCGAGCGTGAAACAGTCCGAGCTGGATTACATCCAGCAGGAAGTCGAACCGGAGCAGGCCCGCGTGCCGTTCTCGAAAATCCTGCGGATGCGCGGGACCTGGGCCTTCGCCCTCGCCTACTCGCTGACCGCACCGGTGTTCTGGTTCTACCTGTACTGGCTGCCGCCGTTTCTCAATCAGCAATACAACCTGGGCATCAACGTGACCCAGATGGGTATCCCGCTGATCATCATCTACGTCACCGCCGACTTTGGCAGCGTGGGTGGCGGCATTCTGTCCTCGTTCCTGATCGGTCGCGGGATGAACGCGATCAAGGCGCGGTTGCTGTCGATGTTCCTGTTCGCCTGCTGCATTATCGGTGTGGTCATGGCTGCCGGCTCCGCGAACCTGTGGGTTGCGGTGGCTGCTATTTCCCTGGCGATCGGTGCGCACCAGGCATGGACGGCGAACATCTGGAGCCTGGTGATGGACTACACGCCCAAGCACATGATGAGCACGGTGTTCGGTTTCGGCGGCATGTGCGCGGCGATCGGCGGGATGTTCATGACTCAGATCGTCGGCCACATCCTCACCGTCACCAACAACAACTACACCGTGTTGTTCACCCTGATTCCGGCGATGTACTTCATTGCGCTGACGTGGATGTACTTCATGGCACCGCGCAAGATTCCGACCGTTACCGAGTAACCTGCCCACAAACACCGGCCTGATTTCAGGCCGGCTGTCTTTTCAGCGGCGACTTTGCTGCCACGCCGCCGCCAACCCGCTGCAACAGATCACCGCAATCCCGATCATCGTCAACAGACTCGGCGTGTGGTTGAACAGCAGCCAGCCCAACAACCCCGCAAACACAATCTGGCAATAACCGAACGGCGCCAGCAACGCCGGCGCGGCATGGCGGAACGCCTGAGTCAGAAACAAATGCGCGGTCATCCCGCAACTGCCCAGTGCCAGCATCAGCCCGGCGTGAGTCAGCGTCGGCACCTGCCAGAAGAACGGCACCAGCGCACTCATCACCAACGTGTTGCACAACCCGGCAAAGAAGTTGCTGGTGGTCGGGCTGTCGACTTCGGCGAGCTTGCGAGTCAGCAGTTGATAGAAGCAGAAAAACAGTGCCGAGCAGAAGGGCAGCAACACCGCCGGCGTGAACAGTTCACCGCCCGGATGGACGATGATCAGCACACCGACAAAGCCGCAAATCACCGCAATCCATTGGCCGCGCGTCACCCGTTCCTTCAGCAGTGGTACCGACAACGCCGTCACCAAAACCGGCGCCAGAAAGTTAACCGCCGTGGCTTCCGCCAGCGGGATGTACAAAAGTGCCGTGGTGAAGAACAGACTTGTGCCAAGCAGACACAGTGCGCGGGTCAACTGCCATAAAGGCTTTTTGGTGCGCAGGACGCGCAACCCGGAACGCGGCAGAAAAATCCCCGCCATCAACAAGGTGTGCACGACATACCGCGCCCACACCACCATCACGATCGGATAGAACCCCGACAGATACTTCGACAGTGCGTCATGGCTGGAGAACAGGAAGGTCGCCACGACAATCAGCAAGATCCCCTTGAAGGGTTGGTTAACTCCGGAAAGTGGGGTGCTGACAGTCATTGGCTATCTCTGAAGAAAACAAGCTGAGGAAAAAGCCTCAAGCAACAATCTAGAACCTGGTTCCAGATTACGACACCCGACAACCATAAAAGTGTGCGAACAGCGCACAGTTTTACAAGCGAGCAGGTGCAGAGGGCCCAAGTGAACACAAGTTAGACGAACAGCTCCGAAGCCAGACTCGCCGCCGACAACTCTTCAGTGAATTTCAACAGTAACGGTGCCAGTTCGTGCAGCCTCGCCCCCGGCATCCGCGCACTCGGCCCGGCGATGCTCAGCACACCGATCACCCGTCCATCAGCGGGATGGCGCACAACCGCCGCAATTGCCGCAGTCCCCACCGCCGAACTTTCTTCGACGCAAGCATACCCTTGCTCCCGGGCGACCCGCAGACGCTCGAGCAATTCGATATTGGAGCGCGGCGCATTCGGCCCGATATCCGCCGGCACCTCGGCGCCCTGACGTTCAACCAGCGACAACGCCTCAGCATCGCTCATGCACGCCAGCCACGCATGGCCCGACGCGGTGTAGAACAGCGGCGCATCGCGGCCCATGTCCGGGTCGTAACGCAAACCGCTGCGCGCGCCCTGAGCCTTGGCGATCCAGGTCTGGCGCTCGCCGTCGATAACCCCAAGTCGAATTAGCTCGCCGGTTTCCTGAGCCAAGCGGTCAAGAACCGGTTGCACGATATCGGCGCCGCTGCTCGACAGGTAACGAAAACCCATCGCCACCAGTTTGGTCGACACGTGATACCGCAAGGTCTCCGGGTTCTGCCTTACATAACCCAGTCGGGTCAGCTCGGCGAGCAAGCGGTGAGTCGCACTTTTCGGGATGTCGATCTGCTCGGCGAGCGTTTGCAGCGCTAACCCGCGCGGCTCACTGGTGAGGTTTTCCAGCACGCTGAAAACCCTTTCGATCTGACTGCCGGCCATGATGAGATCCCACTGAAATTTGGCAGATTCTAAAATACATTCAGCACAACGCAAAATCTGGAACCATCTGATAATTTCACAAAAACCTTTATGGAATGGAATTCACCGAACGCTACAGGTTCTTACCCGTCAACCTGCCTGACGGCGTACGAATAGACGGACGATCGGACTGGCGCCACACTCACACACCAGCAACACTCATCACCACGATTAGAGAGAGGATTCCCACATGCTATGGAAAAAAGGCCGACGCAGTGACAACGTCGTCGATGCCCGTGGTGATGATGCTGGCGGTGGCGGCGGCATGCGCTTTGGTGGCGGCAAGGGGCTTAGCATCGGGGCCATCCTGTTGATCGTCGGCATTGGCTGGATCACCGGCCAGGATCCATTGCAGATCCTCGGGCAACTCACCGGGCAGATGACCGAGCAATCGGCACCCACCTCGCAAACCCGCCAGGCGCCGCCGGCCAATGATGAGCAGGCAGAGTTTGTCCGCTCGATCCTTGGCGACACCGAAGACACCTGGGGCGCGATTTTCCAGCAGGCCGACCGGCAATATAAGGACCCGACCCTGGTGCTGTTCAGCAATCGGGTCAACTCGGCGTGTGGTCTGGCCACCTCGGCCACCGGGCCGTTTTACTGCCCGGCGGATCAGAAGGTTTATCTGGACATGGCGTTCTTCCAGGAGATGTCGCAACGCTTCAAGGCGGCCGGCGACTTCGCCCAGGCCTACGTGATCGCGCACGAAGTCGGACACCATGTGCAGACGCTTCTCGGTGTCTCGGCGAAAATTCAGACAGCCCGCCAGCAAGGTCGGCAGATGGAAGGTGACGGTGGCTTGCTGGTACGTCAGGAGTTGCAGGCCGATTGCCTTGCCGGCGTCTGGGCCTACAGCGCACAGAAGCGTTTGAACTGGCTGGAACCCGGCGATATAGAAGAAGCCTTGAACGCCGCCAACGCCATCGGTGATGATCGCCTGCAACAACAGGGTCAGGGCCGTGTGGTGCCGGACTCGTTTACCCACGGTACGTCGGCGCAAAGGGTGCGCTGGTTCAAAACCGGATTCGCGCAGGGCCAGGTCGGCCAGTGCGACACCTTCGCGGCGAAAAACCTGTAAATGCATAAATGGCTTTTGGCTTTACTGATCTTTGGCAGCACAGCGCAAGCGGCCGGTGTCGACGCGATCAGCTCCGGGCGCCTGCAACTGAAGGCCGGGGAAATGGCGGTGGGCATAGGACCTGCGCCAGAGAAAATCGAGCGCGTGCTGATCGTCATTCACGGTCGCCTGCGCAACGCCGAGACGTATCGCAAGAGCGCCGAAAGCGCAGCCGAGATGGCCGGCCAAACCGCACACACACTGGTGATCGCGCCGCAGTTTCTCAATGAAAGTGATGTGGCCCTGTACTCGTTGCCCGCCACGGTGTTGCGCTGGAAAGGCAACGAGTGGATGGGTGGCGGTTTTTCAACAGGGCCGAATCCGTTGAGCTCCTACGCGGCACTGGACGAAATCGTCGCCCGAGTCACCGATCGCAAGCAGTTTCCGGACGTGAAGCAGATAGTGATTTTCGGCCACTCCGGTGGCGGGCAAGTGGTGCAACGTTATGCCCTGCTCGCCAAGGATCAGCCGGCACTGAAGGCCAACGGCATCCGCCTGCGTTACGTGGTGGCCAATCCTTCTTCCTACGCGTATTTCAATGAGCAGCGGCCCGTGGCGTTCGATCACGCCAAGTGCATGGGTTTCAATCGCTGGAAGTACGGTCTGTCAGACATGCCGGTGTACGCCGGTGGGCAAACGCCGTTGCAGCTTGAAAGCAGTTACATCAAACGCGAGGTGATTTATCTGCTTGGGCAGCAAGACATCGATCCGCAGCACCCGGCGCTGGACAAGGGCTGTGAGGCTGAGGCGCAAGGGGCTTATCGTTTGATACGCGGCAAACTGTTTTTCGGCTATTTGCTGCGCCGTCACCCGGAAGGGGTGAATCAGCGGCTGGTGGAAGTGCCCGGGGTCGGGCATAACGGCGATGGGATGTTGACGTCGCCGGAGGGGCAGAAAGCGTTGTTCGAATAGAAGGCTGCGATCTTTTGATCTTAGGCCAACAGCATCCGCCGCAACTCGACACAATCCTGCGCATGCCAATCCGTCAGCTCCGGCCACGGGTTATCCGGCAGATTCACCAACACCGTCCGCGCCCCCGCCGCTCGCCCGCAATCCAGATCAAAGCGGTAATCGCCGACCATCACCATCTCGCTGGCCGGTACCGCCCAGGCTTCTGCCAACTTGAGCAACCCACCCGGATGCGGCTTGGGCGGCGCTTCATCACGGCCCAGCACATCTTCCACCGCAAAGCAGTCGGCCAGGCCAATCGCTTCGAGCGTCACATGCGCCAATTCCCGCGCATTGCGGGTAAGAATGCCGAGGCGATAACCGCGCGAATGCAGATCACGCACCAGTTCCACCGCCCCGGTGGCCGGCGTCGAGCCGAGCGCCAGATCGCGCTCGTGCTCCAGCAACCACGCATGTTTCTCTGCTGATTCATCCGCCGGCAACGCGGCGAGATGAGTGAGGATGTCGTCCTCCGGCGGAATCGCCAACGCCACACGAATCGCCGCGAAGTCATGCACGGCGACCGTCAGGGTGCCATCCATGTCGAACACCCAGTGCTTCACATCGGCCAGGCTCATGCCCAATCCTTGCGATGACGGATCAAGCCTTCCTGGGTCACCGACGCCACCAGTTGCCCGGCGCGGTTGAACACGCTGCCACGGGAAAACCCGCGAGAATTGCCGGCCCACGGACTGTCCATCGCGTAAAGCAACCAGTCATCGGCGCGCAGATCGTTGTGGAACCACAGCGCGTGATCGAGGCTGGCGACCTGCATGTCTTTCTGCCAGACCGACTTGCCGTGGGGCAGCATCGAAGTGGTCAGCAGGCCGAAGTCCGAGGCGTAGGCCAGCAGGTATTTGTGTAGCGCCGGAATGTCGGCCAGTGCGCCATCGGCGCGGAACCACACGTACTTGATCGGATCCGCCGGTTGCGGGTTGTACGGGTCTTTTTCGGTGACTGGGCGCACTTCGATCGGCTTCGGGCACAGCAGTTTTTCGCGCATGTGTTCCGGGATCAGTTGCGCGCGTTGCTGGAAGAGTTCCAGTTCCGACGGCAGGTTTTCCGGGCCGACCACTTGTGGCATCTGAGTCTGATGCACGAAGCCTTCTTCGTCATACTGAAACGAAGCGCTGCAGGTGAAGATCGGATGGCCCTTCTGGATTGCCGTGACGCGACGGGTGCTGAAGCTGCCGCCATCGCGCACGCGGTCAACCGAGTACACCACCGGCAACTTGGCGTCGCCCGGACGCAGGAAATAACCGTGCATCGAATGCACATGGCGCGCTTCTTCAACCGTCTGACTGGCCGCCGACAGCGACTGACCGAGCACCTGACCGCCGAACAACTGACGGAAACCCAAGTCCTGGCTGCGACCACGGAACAGGTTTTCTTCGATCGGTTCCAGGGTCAGCAAATCGACCAGATCTTCCAACACTTGGCTCATTCAGACTCTCCTCACACAAAGCAATGCCGCGCAGTCTTGGCTGCGGCGGGCGATTCAGGTACTGGCACGGGCCAATGATATGGCGGCCATTGTAAACGTCCGTGTCAGCTTATCCATGCAAGGTTTGCAGCCACTGCTCCCGGGTAATCCGATACAGCACATGTCTTCTTAACGGGTGATCGACGGCAAGCTTGGGGTGATCAAAGTCATCGGCCGGCGCGTGATGCATGCCGATCGCCTGCATGACTTTCTCCGAAGGCAGATTTGATTGCGCAGTGAACGACACGATTTCCTTCAGGGCCAATCGATCAAACCCGCAACGCAGAGCGGTCCAAGCCGCTTCACTGGCGTAACCCAGGCCCCAATGCTCCTTCGCCAGACGCCAGCCAATCTCCACCGCCGGGGTGAACGGCGCGTCGAAACCGACCACGCCAAGCCCGGTGAAACCGATGAATTCGCCGCTGTCCTTGCGCTCCAGCGCCCACAAGCCGTAGCCGTGTTCGGCAAAATGTCCGCGCACGCGACCGATCAACGCGGCACTTTCCAGCCGGCTCAACGGCTCCGGAAAATAGCGCATCACCTGAGGATCGGCACACATCGCCGCAAATTCCGGCAAATCCTCATCCTGCCACTGACGCATCAGCAGCCGTGCGCTTTCCAGTTCCAGTATCGGCTCCATCGTGCCCCTCCGTTTCCATGCCGCAAGTCTACATCGCTGGTAGGATCCTTCACTCTTTCCTACACGTCTGACAGAAATCGCCATGCCACTGCCGCTGATCTACCACGACGACTACAGCCCGGAGTTTCCTGCGGATCACCGCTTTCCCATGGACAAGTTTCGTCTTCTGCGCGATCACCTGGTCGACAGCGGCTTGACCCGTGACGCCGATCTGCTGCGCCCCGAAATCTGCCCCAACGACATCCTCGCCCTGGCCCATGACCGTAGCTATATCGAACGCTACATGAGCGGCGAGTTGTCCCGCGAAGACCAGCGGCGTCTTGGCCTGCCATGGAACGAAGCACTGGCCCGACGCACGGTGCGCGCGGTGGGTGGTTCGATACTGGCGGCGGAAAAAGCCCTGGAACATGGGTTGGCTTGCCACTTGGCCGGCGGCACCCATCACGCCCACTACGACTACCCGGCGGGGTTCTGCATCTTCAATGACCTGGCGATCATCAGCCAATATCTGCTGCAAAGCGGCCGGGTGAACCGTGTGTTGATCTTTGATTGCGACGTGCATCAGGGCGACGGCACGGCGCGGATTCTGCACAACACCCCGGAGGCGATTACCGTTTCCCTGCACTGCGAGAAGAATTTTCCTGCACGCAAAGCCGAAAGTGACTGGGACATTCCGCTGCCCAAAGGCATGGGCGATGCCGATTATTTGAAGGTCGTGGACGACACACTCAATTATCTGCTGCCCCTGTATCAACCGGATCTGGTGCTGTACGACGCCGGCGTCGATGTGCACAAGGACGACGCCCTCGGTTATCTGCAACTGACCGATGAAGGCGTCGCTGCCCGGGACGAAAGCGTGATGCGCCATTGCCTGGGCCGCGACATCCCGGTGATGGGCGTGATCGGCGGTGGTTACAGCAAGGACCGCCACGCCCTCGCCCGCCGCCACGGCATTCTCCACCACAGCGCGCAGCGCGTCTGGCAGTCACACGGCTGTCATTGAGCTGTGCTGCGTTACCCACAATGGCTGTGGAACGGCCTGTGGATAACCTGAGTGAAAGGGGCTGCAGCCCATACCGAACATGGTGCGCAGCGCGGCGGTTAATTTTTAACCAACCGCTACAAAGATCCCGACTGTTAGAATGCGCGCCTTATCCCGCCATACCGCAGCGCACGCCATGACCCAGAACTCCGCCCCCTCCTCCGCTCACGTCGCCATCATCGGCGGTGGCCCCGCCGGCCTGATGGCCGCCGAAGTGCTGAGCCAGGCCGGAGTCCGCGTCGATCTCTACGACGGCATGCCTTCGGTAGGCCGCAAGTTCCTGCTGGCCGGGGTCGGCGGCATGAACATCACCCACTCCGAAGCCTACCCGGCGTTCCTCTCGCGCTACGCCGAACGCGCGCCGCACATCGCTCCGCTGCTGCGCGGTTTTGATGCCGATGCGCTGTGCCGCTGGATTCATGAGCTGGGCATCGAAACCTTTATCGGCAGCTCTGGCCGCGTGTTCCCCACCGACATGAAAGCCGCCCCTTTGCTGCGCGCCTGGCTCAAGCGTCTGCGCGACAGTGGCGTAGTTATCCACACCCGCCATCGCTGGCTCGGTTGGGATGAACAAGGTGCGTTGCGCATCGACAGCCCGGAAGGCGAGAAATCCATCAACCCCGACGCCACCCTGCTCGCCCTCGGCGGCGGCAGTTGGTCGCGGCTGGGTTCGGACGGCGCGTGGATGTTGCCGCTGGAGCAGCGCGGTGTAGGACTGGCGCCGTTGCAGCCCAGTAATTGCGGCTTTGAAGTGCAGGCCTGGAGCGAATTACTCGTCAGCAAATTCGCCGGCGCGCCGCTGAAAAATATCGCCATCGGCCTGAACGACGATGTACCGCGCTTGGGCGAATGCGTGATCACTGCGACCGGGATTGAGGGCAGTTTGATCTACGCGCTGTCGGCACCGATTCGTGAGGCGATCAACCAGCACGGTTCAGCCACCATTCATATCGACCTGCTGCCGGGCCGACCTGTGGATAAATTGCAGGCAGCATTGAGCAAACCGCGCGGCTCGCGCTCGATGGCCAAGCATCTGCACAGTCAGATCGGGATTGATGGTGTGAAAGCGGCGTTGTTGCGTGAATTGACTGACGCTGCAACCTTTGCCGATCCGGCGCTGCTCGCTCGGGCGATCAAAGCGTTGCCGCTGACACTGATCAAAACCCGCCCGCTGGACGAAGCGATCAGCAGTGCCGGGGGCGTGACGTTCGAGGCGATGGACGAGCGGCTGATGCTCAAGGCGTTGCCGGGGGTGTTCTGCGCAGGTGAGATGCTCGATTGGGAGGCGCCGACGGGGGGCTATTTGCTGACGGGGTGTTTTGCCAGTGGCCGGGCGGCGGGGTTCGGAATGCTGGAGTGGCTTCAGCACAAAACCCTGTAGGAGCTGTCGAGTGAAACGAGGCTGCGATCTTTTGACCTTTAAAAACAAGATCAAAAGATCGCAGCGTGCCGCAGCTCCTACCTGGATAGCGCGCCTTCAGCAGAGGGTTATGGCTTACGCTTACGCGGTCCGGTGTTAAATACCGGCACCTTGCGCACAGGCTTGATCGAAGGCTCCGGCGCCTGCGTCTCGCCGCTGTCGACCCACTTACCGAGATTGCGCTTGCCACCACCGCCGGACGATTTCGGCTTTTTCGGTTTCTTCGGCTTCTTGATCACCTGACCGCTGGCATCGGTATCCGGCACACGGTGTTCAGGTTCGAAGTCCGGTTCGTTCTGACGCTTCAACGTCTGACGCGTGAGCATCTCGATCGCCGAGAGCATGTTCACCTCATCGGCACACACCAGCGAGATCGCCTCGCCCGTCGCACCCGCACGGCCAGTACGGCCGATCCGGTGAATGTAATCTTCGGCCACGATCGGCAGGTCGAAGTTGACCACCAGCGGCAAATCTTCGATGTCCAGACCACGGGCCGCCACGTCGGTGGCCACCAGAATCTGCACTTCGCTGAGTTTGAAACGATCCAGCGCACGCTGGCGTGTCGCTTGCGGCTTGTCGCCATGGATGCCATCGGCGTTGATGCCCAGACCCTGGAGTTTTTCCACCAGCGCATCCACGCCGTTGCGGGTCTTGGCGAATACCAGCACCTGCTTCCACTTGCCTTTGCGCATCAGGTGCACGAACAGTTCGGCCTTGCGCTTCTTGTCCACCGTCACGATCCACTGCTTGACGGTGTTGGCGGCAACGTTGCGCGGGCTGACTTCGATGCTCAGCGGGTCGTTGAGCATTTGCCCGGCCAGCAGGCGGATGTCATCGGAGAAAGTCGCGGAGAACAGCAGGGTCTGGCGCTTTTTCGGCAGCATGCGGTAAATGTTCGCCAGTTCTTCGGAGAAGCCCAGGTCGAGCATACGATCGGCTTCATCCAGCACCAGGGTTTGCAACTGATCGAGTTTCAGCGCGTTCTGGCGGAACAGGTCGATCAGGCGACCAGGCGTGGCGACAAGCACATCGACGCCGCCGCGCAGCTTCATCATTTGCGGGTTGATGCTGACGCCGCCGTAAACCGCATAAGTGCGCAGCGGCAGGTTTTCGGCGTACTGGCGCACGGACTCATGAACCTGCTCGGCCAGCTCGCGGGTCGGCACCAGAATCAGCGCACGCGCCGAATTCGCGGTGACTTTTGGGCCTTCCATAGCCAGCAACTGCAACAACGGCAAGGCGAAACCGGCGGTCTTGCCGGTGCCGGTCTGGGCCGCTGCCATCAGGTCGCGACCGGCCAGAACGGCCGGGATGGCTTGCGCCTGCACCGGCGTCGGGGTCTGGTAGCCGAGCGTCTCGAGGGAGCGCAGCAAGGGTTCGATCAGGCCAAGGGAGGCGAAAGTCATGGGAGTACCGTAGGAAAATTCAGCGCAGTTGTGCGACACGAGTGTGCAATGGCGCGCAGTTTACCCTAATTCGCGCGCTGTTCCGTCGGAACGGCCGTCGGCACGTCTACCGGCGGCTGTGCCGGACGACGCCATTGCGGCAGACCGATCAGCACCACGGCACTGATGATCACCAGCATCGCCAGCGCTTCTTCAATGCCGATGGTCTCGCCGACAAACACGATCCCCAGCAACACCGCCACCGCCGGATTGACGTAGGCATAACTGGTGGCCGCCGCCGGACGCACATGCTTGAGCAGATACATGTAGGAATTGAAGGCGATGATCGAGCCAAAGAAGATCAGATACGCCAGCGCCAACCAGCCTTCCATCGGCGGCACGGCTTGGAGGCGCTCACCACTCACCGCACTGCCGATCAGCAGGACAACACCGCCGACCAGCATTTCCACGGCACTGGCCATCGCGCCCTGCGGCAGCGGCAGGTGTCTGCTCCATACCGAACCGAACGCCCAGGTCGCCGCCGCGAAAATCAGCAACGCAGCGCCCAAGGGGCTCGATTGCAGGTTGGAACCCATGTTGAGCATGGCAATGCCGACAATCCCCAGCGCCACCCCGGCCCATTCGAGACGAGTATTACGCGCGCCCCAGAAATAACCGCAGAGCAACGTAAACAGCGGCACCGTCGCCACCGCCAATGCCGCCACGCCAGAAGCCACCCCCGTGTGCTCCGCCACACTCACCGCACCGTTACCAAAACTCAGCAGCAAAACCCCGATGATCCCCGCCGCTTTCCACTGCGCCCACGTCGGCGCCGGCGCCCCGCGCCAGCGCAGGAACGCGTACATCAACGTGCCAGCAATGATGAAGCGCACTCCGCCGAGCATCAGCGGTGGCCAATATTCAACGCCGATGCGAATCACCAGATAGGTCGAACCCCAAATCACATACAACGCAAAAAACGCGGCGATCAGCGGCAAGGAAAAACGGCGCAAGGCAGGCATGGGCAGCTCGACAGTCTGTGTCAGGAGATTGGTTATTCTAGAAAGGCCAGCGGGCAAAAATAAGTTACAAAACCTGTTTATCAGGCCAGTACACTTTTGAAATCACGGAGATCTGCGGAATAAACCACGATTTCGAAAGACTGACACTTTCAGGAGTTAAGCCTTGGATAAATACGACCGCATGCTGCTCAGCGCCCTGCTCGAAAACGGCCGGGCGTCCTACGCCGACCTGGCGCGCAAAGTAAACCTCTCCGCCCCCGCCGTGGCCGAGCGCGTGGCCAAGCTTGAGGCATCGGGCGTGATCACCGGCTATGAAGCGAAAATCGACCTGTCGAAAATCGGTCTGCCGATCCAGTGTGTGATCGAACTGCGCCTGCATCAAAACGGCAGCCAGAAGGTGTACGACGAATTGGTCAAAATTCCGCAACTGACCGAGTGCTTTCGGGTGACGGGCGATCCGTGCGTGATCATGAAGGCCGCAGTGGGGTCGATGCCGGAGCTGGAAGAGTTGATCAATCGGGTGGCGAAGTTCGGGTTCAGCAAGACATCGATTGTGTTGTCGAGCGCCATCGAAAAACGCGTGCCGTTAGGGCATATCGAAGGCAACGGCAAGTCTTGAGGCAATGATGTCCGCTGTGGGAGCGGGCTTGCCCGCGAAGAGGGAGTGTCAGACAACACCTTTCTGAATGACACAGCGCATTCGCGAGTAAGTCCGCTAGCGAGAACCCTTCAACCCTGGCTACGACTTTCCTGAGTCAGCAAGTGCGGCATATCTCGCATGCGCATCCATGGCTCATTGCGCCAATGCAGAAGTCTCAACGTTTCCCCTGCGCACATCATCAAACGCAGATGCGGATCTGAAACTGACTCCGAGCCCTGACGAAGCATCGGCACGACCTCATGGGTCAGCCAACGACGCAAATGACGGTTCTCCGGGGAGTAGTGGTAAACCAGCATTGCGTAAACGCCGGACTCGCTCAACATCAAGGTCTCTTGAACACCATCGCTTCCCGACAGATACATCATCAGCCGCTGATCTTCATCAAGCTTCAGAACTTGTCGCCCATTGATTTCCAACCCCATGAGACGACCAAAATCACGGGCACAGAACCAGGCTTCTGCATGCAGCAGAGTTGCCCGCAGTTGAATGTGATGACGAATAAAAGCTTGTGGTATTACGAAAGGTTCACGGATGAACGCTGAACCAGAATCTTCTGGAGGGTTGGGCGTAGCTTTGAACATGGCAAATCTCCTTTGAACGTCGGAGCTGCCAGCATCACTTGCAGATGATGGGTGGCAGCTGTGCACGGGTCTGCAAGACCGAGTAGGAGACCTCGGCAGACCCTAGGGTCTCCCGCACACAGCTACCATAAATCGATGGTCGCTAATTGAAGCGACGCGATTATAGGTTCGCCAGTGGTCTCCTAACAAACTAACGGCAGGCTTGCAGTCCCGATCGCTGAATTGGCAGCGACGAAAAGAGGTTAGCGGTGGGGCTATCAGAGCTCAAGACGGATAATCCCTAAACTTCAGTAGGATGCTTCGTCGAACTCTACACACCACTAAACAACACGGTTCGCGAGTTTTTGAAAGCAACGGCAAATAGTTCGGGCCAGCACAAATCCACTGTAGGAGTGAGCCTGCAAGGGTTCTTGTTGAGTTCGGGATCAGCGGTAGCGCTGCAGATGCTCGCCAACTTTCGCAGCCGGCACTTTCTGCAATTTGCACAGCAGGTCATGGTTCAACTCGCGCACGCCATGCTTGTCGCGCAACTCTCCGGCCAGATGCGCCATCAAATTGGCCGCCATCTCCGCATCCGCCATCGCGCGGTGAGCCTGACCGGTGTGCGGCAGGCGAGCGAACGTGGTGAGGGTGCCGAGTTTGTGATTCGGCGCGGCCGGCATCAACCGGCGGGCCAGCAGTAGTGAGCAGGCAAAATTCTGGAGACGGGTGCGTTTGATCCGCCCCAGTTCAAAATCCCAGAACTTCTGGTCGAACGAAGCGTTGTGTGCGACCAGTGGCGTGCAGCCGACAAACTCGTTGACCTCGTTCATCACCTGTTCCGCCGAGGGCGCGGTGCGCAGCATGGCGTTGCTGATGCCGGTCAGTTGTTCGATGAACGCGGGGACGCGCACGCCGGCGTTCATCAGGCTCTGGTAACGCTCGACGATGCGGCCGTTTTCCAGCATGACCACGGCGATTTCCGTGGCGCGGCAGCTGCTGTTCGGCGAGAGGCCGGTGGTTTCAAAGTCGATGACTGCAATGCGTTCCAAACCGGGTTCAACTCCGTTCAAATCAATTCTTCAGTAGCCGCTCAATTCTTCAGAAGCAGCGCGCCTTCGATCGGCACGTAGCGGCTGGCAGCGCGGATCAGCGAGTTGGCGGTCAGGCCCGGGACGCCATAGGCCACCGCTTGCACGCCGTGCTTGTTGATGATGCGTTCGAGCAGCATGTCGAAATCGCCATCACCGGAGGCCAGGACGATTTCGTCGACGTGATCGGCGGCGTCCATGATGTCGAGGGTAATGCCCACGTCCCAGTCGCCCTTGGCCGAGCCGTCGCTGCGCTGGATGTAGGGTTTGAGCTTCACGATGAAGCCGAGGTTGCGCAGGATCTGCTGGAACTGCTGCTGTTTGCTGTCACCACGGTCGATGGCGTAGGCGTAGGCCTCGACGATCTGCCCGTCCTTGCTGATGTCGGCCCACAGCGCGGCGTAGTTGAAGTGGCAACCATAGGCCTGACGCACGGTGTAGTAGAGGTTCTGCACGTCGGCGAACACTGCGATTTTTTTCACCGGAGTTCCTGTGAGCGCGCGAGCGCACGAAGCGGGATCAGGCGCCAGGCCCGAAAAAGGCGCTCAGTATGCCAGCCCGAAGGAAGGTTCCGCGAATAATCGCCCGCAGGCGCAAGGGTGCTACTGACGAGTGGTGAATGTGGCGAGGGGATTTATCCCCGCTGGGCAGCGTAGCGGCCCCGGTTTTTTGGGCCTGCTGCGCAGTCCATCGGGGATAAATCCCCTCACCACAGTTCGATGTCAACCTGGAAGGTTTGGGTCAGACGAAGGAATCGTCGTCATTGAAGAACGATGAGTTGTCATCGCTGTAGTCGGTATCAGTAAAGCCGCTCTGGTCGTTGCCGGCCATGCGCTGGTCATCGCCCCAGCCGTTGTTGCTTTGGTCTGCAACCTGCGCCGGTTCTTCCTTGATCACTTCAACAATCTCTTCCGGTTGCTGATTGTGATGGAACAGGCTGCTGATACCCTGCGCCAGCATCACGCCACCCGCCACACCAGCGGCAGTTTTCAGCGCGCCACCGAGGAAGCTGCTGCCCGCCGCCGGAGCAGCCTGTTGCGCGTAGTTGGGCGGCGGTACGCCGAAGTTCTGTTGTGGCGCGGGAGCGTTGAAGTTCTGCTGCGGTGCCGGTTCGCGCCAGCCGCCCGTCGATGCCGGGGCACTCTGTGTTGGCGCAGGACGCGAGCTGCCGCCGCCAAAGATGCTCGACAGAAACCCACCGCCACCGCTGGGTGCCGGCGCAGCACTCTGCGCCTTGGCCGATTGCAGCTCGGCCTGCAAACGCTGGACTTGCTGGGTCAGTTGTTTGTTCTGCTCGTCGAGGCTTTTGAGCGCCGCCTCTTGCACCAGAATCGCCTGGGTCATGAAATAGCCTGCCGACGGCTGGCGTGTCAGGTGTTCCTTGATCCGCGTCTCGGCCTGGGCATCGCGCGGGGCTGCCTCCGTTTCGGCCTGTTGCAGCCGGGAAAACAGTCCATCGATCAGGGTTTGCTCTTCGCTGTTCATGGCGACCTCGTAGATTGCCGGGGATAACATTGCCCTCGCCCACTTTGGACAAGGTGCTCTCCCGTAATGGAGACAGTGACAGGATGTTTCAACGACCTTTACCGAATGTTTACGTTTGCGTCCGCCCGCACATCATCGGTTAAAGTGAGCCACTGTTTTCGACCTGCGATACCGACTGATGAATGCCTTCGAAGTGCTGCGCGACTCTCTGTATTTTTTCAAACGCCATTTGGTCAGCATCGTGCAGTTGTGCCTGCCGCTGGTGATCGTCGAAGCGCTGTTGCAACAAGTGGTGGATCACGCCAGCGACCCGGACAGTTTTTCGGCGTCCAGCATCATTGTCGGCCTGCTGGTCTATCCGCTGTACACCGCCGCACTGATTCTGTTTCTCGACGCCCGCACCCGTGGCGAAGCCCCGCGCAATCTTGACCTGCTGGCAATGGCCGCACGCTTGTGGCCGCGTTTCGCCCTGCTCACGGCGCTCAACACGTTGCTGATCCTGCTGGGACTGTCGTTGTATTTTCTGCCGGGCCTGATGCTGATGGTGATGCTGGCGTTCGGCGAATATCTGCTGGTGCTGCGCGGCCTCAATCCGCTGCATGCGATGAAAGAAAGCCTGCGTCTGACACGCGGGCATTTCTGGCGGATTCTGCTGTGCATTCTTTGCGTGATGACGCCGTTGTGGTTGCTCAAAGGCGCAACGCTGGCGGTCTATCCAGAACCGCAGAACACGGCCATCACTGTGTTGATCGACAGCGCTCACGGCTTCCTGCAACTGTTCACCAGCGTGGTGCTGTTCCGTCTGTTCATGCTGATCAGCGAATTGCCTGACAAAAGAGACAGAGCGGTCTGACTGCTCTGGCCTTAGGTTTAAGACTCGCCCTCAGGTATGCTCGGGGCCACTTTCTGTAACGCTAAAAGCCGAGCCATGACCCGTCTACTGCGCTACACCCTGTTGCTCGTTGTGCTCGCCATCGCCGTGATTGGCGGGCTGATGTTCAGCTTGACCTGGCGTCCCGAACCCCGTGAAACCCTGCCGGTCAGTTGCACCGCAACCGCGCCGACGCTGGTGCCCGGGCAGGCACTGAAAGTCATGACCTGGAACGTGCAGTACCTGGCCGGCAAGCGTTATGTGTTCTGGAATGACCTGGCCGGGGGCGACGATGAAGCGCCGACGCTGGAAGACATGGCCTTCAGTCTCGATGAAGTGGCGCGGGTAATTCGCGATGAACAGCCCGACGTGGTGCTGTTGCAGGAGCTGGATGACGGCGCCAAGGCCAGCGATTATCAGGATCAACTCAAATTGCTGCAGGAGCGAGTCGCCGATCTGTACCCGTGTAGCGCCAGCGCCTTTGACTGGAAAGCTGATTTCGTCCCTGAACCGCACATCTTCGGCAGCGTTGGCCGGCAACTGGCGACGCTGAGCCGTTATCGCATCGAACACGCCGAGCGCCTGCAATTACCGGTCGCTTCGAGCAACTTCATCAGCCGCCAGTTCCAGCCCAAAGACGCCCTGCTCGCGACGAAGCTGCCGCTGAGCGATGGCGGGCAACTGACCGTGTTCAACACGCATCTGGAGCGCGCCAGCCAACCGGATGAGACGTTGCAGGCGCAAGTGACGGCGGTGGCCAGGGTGCTCGACAAGTATGAAAGCCAAGGCCTGCCTTGGCTGATCGGTGGTGACTTCAACCTGTTGCCCCTCGGTCAATATCGCCGTTTGCCAGCCGAGCAGCGCACGGCCTACTCCGCCGACAGCGAATTGCATCTGTTGTGGGACAAGTACCCGATGATCCCGACCAACAACGAGGCCAGCGGCATCGACCGCGCGCAGTGGCTGACCCACTACCCCAATGACCCCGGTCTCAATGGTCCGGATCGCACGGTCGACTATCTGTTCTACAGCCCGAAGATCAAACGGGTTGAAGCGATGGTGCGCCAGGACGATACGCTTCGGATTTCCGATCACCTGCCGGTCATTGCGCGGTTCCTGCTGCCGGTTGCGCCGTAGCAACAACTCTACGCCACGAACGATGCTCGGGCATTCGAATCAAACGCACGGAAGACCCATGAAAATCTTAATTGTATGCAAGGACATCGGCGGCTACGCACGCAAACTGGCTGAGCATTTGATGATCGATAACAACGTGTGCTTCATCGATACCTCGTCGATGTCGGACAGGTTTGATCGAGCCCCGAAGATCATTCGACGTCCGCTGAAACGCTGGGCCCAATGGCGGCATGTGAAAAAGACCCTTCGGGCGGCAGGGCGGTTTGACGCTGCCCTTATCATTAATCCGGCGCAAATCGACCCACAGCAATTGGCGGCTGGACTCAAGGCTTCCGATCGCAAGATCGCCTACCTTTACGACAGTTTCAGTCGCTGGCCGATGACCCGGGAAGAACTGGCTGATTATGACGAGGTGTTTTCATTCGACCCGCAGAATGCCGAGAGTTACGGCCTGAAAAAGCTCTACAACTTTATCTATGAAGACTACGTTGCAGACGGTGAACCGGGCGAATACTCGGCTTTCGTAGTGATGGCCGGCAAGGACCGCGTGCCGGCGCTCGAAGGCCTGGCGCGGGAATTTGATCGGCTCGGCGTTACCGATTACAAGTTTCTGGTGCAGTGCAAACCGATTCCGGGTGCTCATCCCGGTATCACTTTTTTCGAGCAGAGAATGTCGCTGGAATCCGTTGGTGAGTTAGTCAAACGCTCCAGGATCATTCTGGACATTTCCAAGCCTGGCCAGGCCGGTTTGAGCTTCCGATTCTTTGAAGCCATGGCATCGCGAAAAAAAGTGATCACCACCAACAAAAGCGTTGTCGATTATGACTTCTACAACCCGGCTAACATCCTGGTCATTGATGAGGCCAACCCGCTGATTCCGGAGCATTTCATCACGAGCCCGTATGTGGACGTCCCTGTGCAGATCTATGAAAAGTACACGTTGCTGGGTTGGACCAGGACGGTGTTTTCGCTTCAATAAAACGCTGCGCGCTCAGGGTTTTCGCGGTTTGATCCGTGCAGTGGCCTCGGCCACCAACGGATCATCCGGCCAGTAATGCTTTGGATACCGCCCCTTCAAATCCTTCTTCACTTCGGCATAGGTGCTGCGCCAGAAGTTGGCCAGATCCTGTGTGACCTGCACCGGCCGCCGCGCCGGGGACAGCAAGTGCAACTTGACCACTTGCCGGCCGCCAGCGATTCGTGGCGTCTCGGCCAGGCCGAACAACTCTTGTAAACGCACCGCTAGAATCGGTGGAAACTCGCTGTAATCCAGACGAATCGACGACCCCGACGGCACGCTCAGATGATGCGGCGCCAGTTCATCGAGGCGTTGCGGCAGCGGCCATGGCAGTAGATTGCGCACGATGCTCGACAGATCCAGATTGGCGAAGTGACTGAGCCGCGAGACCTTGCCCAGATATGGCATCAGCCAGTCTTCGAGGGTGTTCAGCAGTGTCGCGTCGCTGACATCCGGCCACTGGCTTTCGTCCTGAGTATTGAGCTCCAACTGCCGCAACAACGCGACACGCGCCTGCCACTGACGCAGTTCCGGCGTCCACGGCAGCAGCTCCAGGCCTTTGCGCCGCACCAGATTGACCAGCGCCTGGCTGCGCGCGGCTTCATGGAGGCCAGTCAACGGTTCACGACTCAGGATCAGTTCGCCTACCTTGCGCTGACGTTCAGCGCGCAACACGCCTTCGCGCTCGTCCCAATCCAGTTGATCGACGTTGCGCACCTGCTCGGCGAGCACCGAATCAAACAGCGCCGGATCAAAATCCGCCGCCAGATAAATTCGTTCTTCCCGCTGACCCTGTCGGCTGCCGAGGTCGGCGATGACGATCCACGGTTCTTTCATCAGGCTGTCGGCCTCGGCGAACAGCGCGGCGCGACCGTTGGCCAGTCGGTATTCGGCGCCTCCGGCACGACGTTGTTGGGCGACGCGATCCGGGTAGGCCAGCGCCAGTAATGCGCCGAGCCAGCGCGGGTGATCCGGATCGCTGACTGGCTCGCTCGCCTTGCCGCGTAAGTAACCGCGATACTGCCGCGCCAGTTGTCGAGCACGTTGCACGCTGCCCTGAGCGCCGCGTGCCGCGCGTTCTTCGCCAGACAACAGCACCAGACGACTGTGCAAATCCGCCCCGGCGCCGCGCAAGATGTCGCGCTCGCCGAGCAACGCGGCGACATCGCAGGCCATGTTGGCCAGGCCCAACGCCTGCCCGCGCAGCAACAAATGGCCGATACGCGGATGCGCTGGCAATTCGGCCATGGCCTGGCCATGGGAGGTCAGCGCTTCACCTTCCAGTGCGCCGAGTCGCTGCAACAATTCCTGCGCCTGAGCATAAGCTGCCGTTGGCGGAACATCGAGCCAGACCAGCTCGCCCGGCGTCACCCCCCAGCGCCCCAATTGCAGCGCCAGGCTGGCCAGATCTGCCGACAGAATTTCCGCACTGCCATAAGCGGCCAGTTGCTCGTGCTGATCCTGCGACCACAACCGATAACACACACCCGGCTCCAGTCGCCCTGCCCGCCCCGCGCGCTGCGTGGCGCTGGCCTTGGAAATGCGTTGAGTGTCGAGGCGGGTCATGCCGCTGCCCGGATCGAAACGCGGCACCCGCGCGAGCCCGGCATCGATCACCACGCGCACGCCGTTGATGGTCAAACTGGTCTCGGCGATATTGGTGGCCAGCACCACTTTGCGCTGGCCGGCCGGTGCCGGGTCGATAGCGGCGCGTTGGGCGTTGAGATCGAGTTCACCGTGCAACGGGCAGAGCAGCACGTCGCTGCGCTCGCCGATGGCGTCGGCCAATTGTTGATGGACGCGACGGATTTCCGCCTGCCCCGGCAGGAACACCAACAGGCTGCCGGTTTCATCGTGCAGGGCTTCAAGGATGGTGGCGGTCACGCGCTGATCGATGTACTCGCCGGGCTGAAACGGCCGGCCCCAGCGCATGGTCACTGGATACATGCGTCCTTCGCTGCGCAGGATCGGTGCGTCGTCGAGCAAACCGGCCAGGCGTTCGCCTTCCAGCGTTGCCGACATCAGCAAAATCTTCAGCGGCTGTTCAGCTCGAAACAGCTCGCGACCGTTCAAACTCAGGGCCAGCGCCAGATCGGCGTCGAGGCTGCGTTCGTGAAACTCATCGAAGATCAGCAGGCCCACGCCTTCCAGCGCCGGGTCGTCCTGCAAACGGCGGGTGAGAATGCCTTCGGTGACCACTTCGATACGGGTGTTGGGGCCGACCTTGCTGTCGAGGCGAATGCGATAGCCAACGGTTTCACCGACCTTTTCGCCCAGTTCGCTGGCCAGTCGCTCAGCCGCCGCACGCGCGGCGAGGCGGCGCGGCTCCAGCATCAGAATGGTTTGCCCGTTCAGCCACGCTTCGTTGAGCAAGGCCAAAGGCACGCGGGTAGTTTTACCGGCGCCGGGCGGTGCTTCAAGCACGGCTTCGTGGCGTGTCGCCAACGCTTCACGCAAGGCGGGTAAAACTTCGTCGATCGGCAAAGAAATCATGCTGGCTCCCAAACAGAGCGGCGAGTATAACGGCGAACTGCCAAGCGTTCGTCAGGGTCTTAACTTCACAAGACGAAGCTTCGTTATCAGATGACTCAGGAGATATTTCCCATGCGTTTACCCTTTCGCCTGATCGGCGGTGTACTGGTCGCCACCCTGCTCACCCAAATCACCGCGTGCGGTTCGATTTTCTACCCGGATCGTCGCGGCCAGATCGACGGCAAGATCGACCCGGCGATTGCCGTGCTCGATGCCGTGGGTCTGCTGTTCTATGTCATTCCCGGTCTGATCGCATTTGCAGTCGACTTCGCCACCGGCGCGATCTATTTCGAACCGGGGCACACCGCGCAAGTCGATCCGGCCAAGCTCAAGCAAGCCATCGGCCCGGACGGTCAGGTCGATAACCTGAAGTTGCAGGCTATTCTCGAATCTGAGCTGGGCCGCAATCTGCCGCTGGATGATCCACGCCTGATCCAGCACAAGGGCAGCACCCAACAACTGGCAATGTTCGGCCTGCAACCTGCCGCATAAGGAATCAAAAACTTCATGACCTCCAGCCCCGAACACGCCCGCCTGCTGCGGTTGGCGACCCGCGCCTCGGTGGCGGTGGCCTGTACGCTGATCATCGCCAAAGCCATCGCCTGGTGGCTGAGCGGTTCGGTGAGCATGCTCGCCGGCCTTACCGACTCGGCGCTTGATGGGATTGCTTCGTTGCTCAATCTACTGGCGGTGCATTACGCGCTGCGCCCGGCGGATGACGATCATCGTTATGGCCACGGCAAAGCGGAATCCCTGGCCGGCATGGCGCAGGCCTTGTTCATCGGCGGGAGTGCGGTGTTGATCGCGTTTCAGGCCTATGAGCGGATCAAGCAACCTGAACCGCTCGGTGCGCCGTGGATCAGCATTGGCGTGATCATTTTCTCCCTGCTGCTGACGGTGGCCTTGCTGATCTTGCAGCACCGGGTAGTCAAGCAGACCGGCTCCAACGCTGTACGCGCCGACTCGCTGCATTACCGCTCTGATCTGCTGCTTAACGGCAGCATTCTGGTGGCGCTGGTGCTGGCCGGATTCGGCTGGCAACAATTGGACGCGTGGTTCGGCCTGGGGATTGCCGCCTACATTTTGTGGAGCGCGATCCAGATCGCCCGGGAAAGCTTTTCGGTGCTGATGGATGAGGAGCTGCCACCGGACGTCAGTCAGCACATGCTCGAACTGGCGTGCAGCGTACCGGGTGTGCTGGGCGCACATGACTTGCGCACGCGGATTTCCGGCAACCACTGGTTCGTGCAGTTGCATCTGGAATTGCCGGGGGAATTGACCCTGTCAGTAGCGCACGGCATCAGCGATCAGGCGGCGGATGCCATTCACAAAGCCTACCCACGGGCCGAAGTGCTGGTGCACGCCGACCCGCAGGAAGTGGTCAAGGCTGAACGGGCGCAAACCCGGATTCAGTAACTTACCTGATAACCGCGACTGCTCAGGCAATTGCCCTGGGCCTGACGGTAGGCCTGGACCACTTCGGGCGCCGGCTGGTAAGTCGCGGTGCGCGGATCGAAACCGCTTTGTTGCACCGCGTACTGATAGCACTGGTAACCGTCCTGTTGCACCTGCTCCGGCGACTGACCGTTGGCCGGATAAGCCTCGACATCGTAGCCCTGTGATTGCGGCTGCGGCTGTTGTTGCACCGGCGGCTCGACCACCACGTAGTCCTGAGTCGCTTCCTGATAGGCGTAATAGGAACCGGCGGCAAGGAACAGCAACGCGCCACCTACCCACACTTCACGGGCGTAATCCGGCAAGTATTGGGTACGAATCCCGCGCGGTGGCTGCACGACGATGTAGCGCGGGCCTTGCGGGCGATACCAATAGCCGCCAGAGAAGAAGTAATCCTGCCCGCGATACGGCACGCGATAGTCACGATCCGGGAAACGGTCGATCACATGCCCCGGCCGATATTGCGGCCCCGGCCCCCAACCGTTGCCATGCCCGTCCGGACGACCTGGCCAGCGATTGTCGTCAGGCCGGTTGCCGGTCTGCCAATGCTGGTTGTTGTAGCCGTTCTGTGGACGCTCGTCGCGGTAGTAGCCCTGACGCGGTTCCTGGGTCTGGCGCACGGCGTCGGGACGCGGCTGGATCGGCAGACTGTTGGCCGGTAACTGTGGCGGTGGCGGCGGCTGGCGAACCGGGTTGGGATTGTAGGCTGGACGGTTCTGGTCGCGGTTCTGCCACTGGCCATTATCGTTGCGCTGCTGGCCGTTGTGCTCGAACTGGCGGCTGTTGTCGCCACGAATGATTTCATTGTTCTGCGGCCGAGGCTGATTGTTACCGCCATGGCCCTGATTGTTGCCCTGATGCTCCGGACTGCGACCATTATTGTCCGGCCCGCGATTCTGCGGCTCATCGGCAAGCGCTTGCGCACTGACACTCACACACAGCAAACCAACACCGGCCAGACGCCAGATGCGCGACTTCATGCTTTTCCTCGCTGCGGCTCAGGGCCTGAAATTAAGAGGGGACTTGTCACTAAGACCGGGAATGTACACACCGGGTTCTGCAACAGGTTATCAGTCACGAAACTTATTTATTGAGGGCTGCACAAAAATCGCAGGCAAGAAAAAAGGGAGACCCGTCGGCCTCCCTTCTAGAGAACTTCGTCCTGGCTCGACGCTTTTGACGTCGGCTCACCTCACGCCGTCTTCTGGACAGTGTGCAGCTCGGGGGCCGGCACATCCCCGGTGGGGGTGGCGACCGCGGCGGGCCTGATAGGCGGGCCGCTGTGGACTGTGTTACCGAGCAGTGATTCTGGTGATAAGAATAGGCCTGAGGCCGCGACAGAGGATTGCGAAGATTGCTTAAATAAACACCACTTGCGCAATTTTTAACCCTGGATAGATAATCCGCCGCAATAGTTACAACCAAGGACTGATTGATGAGCAAACTCGACCGTTACGACCTGAGCATTTTGGCGGAATTGCAGCGCGACGCCCGCATCTCCAACCAGGAACTGGCCGAGCGCATCGGTCTGTCACCCTCGCCGTGCTCGCGCCGGGTCAAGCAACTGGAAGACGACGGCTACATCTCGCGTCAGGTGGCGTTGCTGGATCGCAAGATGCTCGGGCTGAGCCTGACCGCGTACGTGCTGATTGGCATGGACCGTCACACGCCGGAGCGTTTTGAAAATTTCGAAGCAGCGATTCGTACGTTGCCGCAGGTGTTGGAGTGCAGTCTGGTAACCGGCGTGGACGCTGATTATCAGTTGAAGGTGGTGGTGCCGGACATGGATCACTATCAGAAATTGCTGCTGGGGCATCTGACCCGGATTGATGGGGTGACCAGTGTGCGCTCGAGTTTTGTGCTGAATCAGGTGCTCAACAGCACCGAATTGCCGCTGACCCATTTGCGTAGCTGATTGCTTTCGTGGCGAGGGGATTTATCCCCGATCCAGTGCGCAGCACTGGCAAGATTTTGCAGCGAGGCGGATATTTTTGGGGTCGCTTCGCAACCCGTCGGGGATAAATCCCCTCGCCACAGGGTTCCAGACGATTGACTGCGGCACACCGACGCAGGTCAATGCCCCGCCGTTCGACCTTGGCGTATACTCGCCGCGCCCTTTTAGCCCCATGCGCGCCGGAGAACCCCGATGGATCCTGCACTACTTGAAGAATGGATGATGACTGGCCTGGTCAGCATCCTGATCATTTTCATGGGTTTCATCGTCTGGGATCTGGCGAAAAAATCCAAGGCCGGGCGCTTTGGCTCGCTCATTCTGTTCTTCGTGCTGGGCCTGGGTGTGGCCGCGTTCATCATCAAGAGTGTGGTGATCGGCCTGATCGAGTCCGGCGCTTTATAAGCGTGCCGGCACTTCTTTCCACTGGCCCTGATCTAGACCTTCGATCGTCCAGTCACCAATCCTGACCCGCACCAGCCGCAACGTCGGCAGGCCTACCGCAGCCGTCATGCGTCTCACCTGACGGTTGCGCCCCTCGCGTATCACCAATTCCAGCCAGCTTGTAGGTATGGTCATGCGAAAGCGTACCGGCGGATTACGCGGCCACAACTCAGGCTCCTCCAGTTGCCGAGCTTCGGCGGGCAAGGTCATGCCATCATTCAGTTCGACGCCGTCACGCAAACACTGCAACTGCTCGGCCGTCGGCTCGCCTTCGACTTGCACCCAATAGGTCTTGGCCAATTTGTGCTTGGGGTCGGCAATCCGCGCCTGCAACTGCCCGTCGTTGGTCAGCAGCAACAAACCCTCACTGTCGCGATCCAGGCGTCCGGCCGGATAAATACCGGGCACGTCGATGTAATCCTTGAGCGTCGCCCGCCCTTCGCCGTCGCTGAATTGCGTCAGCACATCGAACGGTTTGTTGAACAGGATCAGTTTCGGCTCAGCCGGCGGCGCCTTGGCAACACGGCGCGGGGCAGAAGACTGAGGCTTCGCGCCGGGGCGGCGGGAAGGTGGACGCGGGGGACGGGACATGGCGAAAAGAACATCTAACGGTCAGGGCTGCCAATGCTAGTAGCCTGACCGTTAAATGACCATCAACAAATCAGCGGAACGGCGGTTCGTCGAAGCTGCGCAGTTTGCGCGAGTGCAGCGAGTTGAGCTCGGTGCGCAGCAGATCCACCGCTTCGATGCCGATCTTCAAATGCTGGCTGACCGCACGCTCGTAGAACGCGTTGGCCGAACCCGGCAGCTTGATTTCGCTGTGCAGCGGCTTGTCCGAAACGCACAGCAACGTGCCGTATGGCACCCGTAGGCGATAACCTTGCGCTGCAATGGTGCCACTTTCCATGTCCACCGCCACCGCGCGGGACAGGTTGATCAACGGACGTTCCTGAGCCCAGCGCAGCTCCCAGTTACGGTCGTCGTAAGTCAGCACGGTGCCGGTGCGCAGGCGTTTTTTGAGGTCGTCGCCCTTCTCGCCGGTGATGTTGGCGGCCGCTTGTTGCAGCGCCATCTGCACTTCGGCCAGTGCCGGGATAGGAATGTTCGGCGGCACCACGCGGTCGAGAATCCCGTCGCGACGCATATAGGCGTGGGCCAGCACGTAGTCGCCGATGGTTTGCGACTGACGCAGGCCGCCGCAGTGACCGATCATCAGCCAGCAATGCGGACGCAGCACCGCCAAGTGGTCGGTGATGTTCTTGGCGTTGGACGGGCCGACGCCGATGTTCACCAGCGTCACACCGTGGCCATCGCTGGCGATCAGGTGATAGGCCGGCATCTGATAACGGTGCCAGACCACACCGGCGGCAATCGCCGACGCTTCGCCGTGATCCATGCCCTTCTCGATGATCACGTTGCCCGGCAGCACCATGCGCACGAAACGGGGATCGCTGCGCAATTGCTCCAGACCATGAACGATGAACTGGTCGACGTAACGGTGATAGTTGGTCAGCAGAATCCACGGCTGCACATGGCGCCAGTCGCTGCCGGTGTAGTGCACCAGACGACGCAGCGAGAAGTCGACCCGCGCGGCATCGAACAGCGCCAGTGGCAGCGGATCGGTGTTTTCCCAATCGTAGAGGCCGTCGGCAATGCCATCGGTGGCGGCGGACAGGTCGGTACTCGGGAAGACGCGCGCCAGCACGGCGGCAGTGACGCCGGAACCGGCCAGTTCATCGCCCTGCTCGACCACGTACGGGTACGGAATATTTTGCTGACTGACGCCGACTTCAACAGTCACGGTGAAGTCGTGCATCAACGGCACCAGCTGTTCCAGCAGGTATTTGCGGAATGCTTTCGGATGGGTGACGGTGACGCTGTAAGTACCCGGCAGTTGCACCTTGGCGTAGGCGCGGGTGGTCTGCGGGACTTCGCCCTGGCAGTGGTAGGTCAGACGCAGTTCGGGATAACGAAACAGGGCACGCTGCCCGGCGTCGGGCTCGACGCGATCCTTGAGGTACCGCTTGAGCGCGGAATTCAGTGCAGTGGTGGCCTGCTCATGCAGCTCGGCCAGACGATCCACGGCTTGTTCGGCGGTTTGAACGACAATAAACGCTTCGGTCACGATCAGCTTCCTGTGTTCTGACTTGCAGAGCTTCATCTTGCCTGCATCGTGGCGCGACGGGAACAGTGGCGTTGTGGCTCTGGCGCAATCTTTCAGACAAAGCGAATCCCTGTAGGAGCTGCCGAAGGCTGCGATCTTTTGATCTTATAAACAGCAAGATCAAAAGATCGCAGCCTTCGGCAGCTCCTACAGGGGACTTGTATGGGGTCAGAAGCTTTGCGGGGTCGAGCGGGCAACGATGGCTTCGACATCAAGCCCACGCGGCAACGCACCATACACACGACCGCTACCACTCAACCGACTGGCAATAAACGCATCGCTCACCGCTGAATTCCCCGCCTCCAGCAACAGTTTGGCCTGCAAGCCAAGGGCAATGTCCTCGGTCAATTGCCGTGCCCGATACTGAATATCACTGGTGTCCTTGAACTGCGCCTGCAACTGCTGGATATGCGCGGCCAAGCGTTTATCGCCATGGCCGTCACCCAGTTCACTGAACAGCACGTCCAGTACACCCGGCTCTTTCGACAACGCGCGCAACACGTCAAGGCACTGCACGTTGCCCGAGCCTTCCCACGTCGAGTTGACCGGCGCCTCACGGTACAGACGCGGCAGGATACTGTCCTCGACATACCCGGCGCCGCCCATGCATTCAGCCGCTTCATTGATCATTGCCGGCGCGCGTTTGCAGATCCAGTATTTGCCTACCGCCGTCACCAACCGGGCGAACTGCGCTTCGTGGCGATCGTCCAAATGATCCAGCGCCTTGCCCATGCGCAGGCTCAGGGCCAGCGCGGCTTCGCTTTCCAGCGCCAGATCGGCCAGCACGTTCTGCATCAACGGTTGTTCGCTGAGCAACTTGCCGCCGACCTTGCGGTGCGCGCAGTGGTGGCTGGCCTGGGTCAGCGCCTGACGCATCAGCGAACTGGAGCCGACCATGCAATCGAAACGGGTCATCGCCACCATCTCGATGATGGTCGGCACGCCACGCCCCTCTTCGCCGACCATCCACGCCAGCGCCCCGCGAAATTCCACTTCGCTGGAGGCGTTGGACTGGTTGCCGAGTTTGTTTTTCAGGCGTTGGATGTAGAACTGATTGCGCGTGTCGTCCGGGCGATGGCGAGGCAGCAGGAAACAGGTCAGGCCCTTGTCGGTCTGCGCCAGCGTGAGAAACGCATCGCACATCGGCGCCGAACAGAACCACTTGTGCCCGACCAGTTCATAAGCCTGGCCCGGACCGCTGGCGCCGACCGGATAGGCCTTGGTGGTGTTGGCGCGCACGTCGGTGCCGCCCTGTTTCTCGGTCATGGCCATACCGATGGTGACGCCAGCCTTGTGCGCCATGCCGACATTGCGCGGGTCGTATTCGGTGGCGAGGACTTTAGGCAACCATTGCTCGGCCAGATCAGGTTGCAGGCGCAGCGCCGGGACGCTGGCGAAGGTCATGGTCAGCGGGCAACCGCTGCCGGCCTCGGCCTGGCTGTGCAGATAGGTCATGGAAGCACGGGCGACATGCGCGCCGTCCTGCGGTTGCGCCCAAGGCAGCGAGGTCAGGCCATGCTCGACTGCCGTGCGCATCAGTTGGTGATAAGCAGGATGAAATTCCACCAGATCGATGCGATGACCGTAGCGGTCATGGCTGGCAAACACCGGTTTGTTCTGATTGGCGAGGAACCCGGCCTCCATCAACGGCCCGCCGGCCAGTGCGCCATAGGCATCAATCCGCGACTCGGCCCAACCGGCGCCGAACCTGCGCGACCACTCCTGCAACGGCAGGTCGATGCGATAGAGGTTGGTGCCGTCCAGCGACGGCGGCTGGTTGGTGACCTCGTGGGTTTCGGCAAACTGATGCAGGTTCATGACGGGTTCCTTTTTCAGCGAGAAGGTCAGTTAAGCACCGCCCAAACGCCGAACAAAGTGTCATATCCGCCGAATCTGCGGCGCTTTTACCCTATCAACAGCAGAGCACCCGTCGCTCCAGCGCAGACTGCAAATCTTCGAATTTCACCGGTTTGTTCAGGTAGTCGATCACTGCATCCGTGGCGCAAACCTCGCGATCCGCGCTCAACGCCAGCATGAACACCGGCAAGTGGGCGCAACCCGGCAAGGCGTGGATCTGACAGCACAACGACGCGCCGTCATGGGCGGGCAACTGGCAATCGATCAAGACCGCATCAACAATTTCGCGCTGCAGGCAATCGAGCGCCGCTGCACCGTTTTCAGCGGTACGCACGCGGAAACCGAGTTTGAGCAGCATGCCGCGCATCACGAGTTGATTGACGGTGTTGTTGTCGACCAATAGCACCGTGCAGTCCTGCGGGGCACGGACGCAATCGCGCACATTCGCAGGGGGCGCCGCCGGCTCGACCACCGGCAATTCGAACTCCACGTCCAGCTGAAAGCGACTGCCACTTCCGGGTTCAGAGCGATGGGTGAGCTTGCCGCCAAGCAGTTCGACCAGTTGTCGGCAGATCGCCAGCCCTACTCCCAATCCACCGTACTCACGGGTCATCGAACCGTCGAGCTGGAAGAAGCGCTGGTACATCGTCGCCTCACCCAGATCGGTAAAACCGATGCCGGTGTCGATCACTGCAAACGACAGCGCCAATCGATTGTCCGTCGACGGCTTGCCGGTTACCCGCAGCGCCAGCCCACCGACACGGGTGAACTTGATCGCGTTATCCAGCAGGCATTCCAGGCATTGCGCCAGTTTCGCGCTGTCGCCGTGCAAGCGGTCCGGCAGAGTCGGCAGCACGTCGACCTTGAAGTCCAGCGACTTGCTTGCCGCGTTGCCTTCGAACTGAGCGCGCAACGCTTCAACCACACCCCGCAGACTGAAACTGCCCGGCTTCGCTTTCAGTTTGCCGGCCTGCAATTCGGTGAGGGTGAGGATGCCGTTGACCATGCGCATCATGTCCCGGGCGGAACCGGCGGCGGTCTGGTGATATTGCTCAAGCTCGGGATCCAGATCGACGGTCTGCATCAGTTCCAGCGAACCGATCACACCGTTCATCGGCGTGCGCAGTTCGTGGGTCAGGGTCGCGAGGAATTCGTCCTTGAGCTTGTTGCTGTGGGCCAGTTGCTGGTTGAGCACTTCAAGTTTCTGCCCGGCATCAAACAGCGTCTGCGCCTGCTGCTCGCGCATCGCGTTGATGCGGTCAGCCAAGGCCAGCGACAACAAAGCCACTTCGATCGCCGAACCGATCTGGCTGGCGTACATCGTCAGGAACACGTTTGGCAGCAGGCCCAACACCATCAGCGTATTGATGACGCCGCCGAGCAGGAACGCCGACCATGCAATGATGAAATAGCGCGCCACCCGCAGGCCACGCCACCAGGCGAGAATCCCCGCCGCAAAAATCACCACAGTGAAGGTCAGCGCCAGCGTCGTCGCCAGGCGCAGGGCCAGGGCGTAACTGGTCATCAGCGACAAACCGACTACCAAAGCACCGAATGCAATCAGGGCGATCAGCAAACGGTCGAGCCAGCGGCTGTGGGTCTTGGTCTGCAAAAAGCTGCGGGCGAACTGGCTGCCGAACAGGCCCGCGCAACCGATGAAGAACGGCGTTGCCGCGTTGGCCCACCACGGGTTGTCCGGCCAGAAATACTCGACCGCCGCGCCGTTCACCGACAGTTGATAGAGGCCGAACGAGCCAATGTAGAAGATGTAATAGAGGTAGCTGGTGTCGCGCACGCTAAGGAAGATGAACAGGTTGTAAACCAGCATCCCCAGCAGCACGCCATAAATGATGCCCAGCACATACAGGCGCACTGGCTGATCTTCGAGATACGCAGTGCTCGACCACAACGTCACCGGCGCCTGGATCGAGCCTTCGCTGGCCAGTCGCAAGTAAAGGGTTTGTTGTTGATCCGGTTTGACGGCCAGGTTGAACAGGTAATTGTTCTGGCGGATCTCGCGACTGGCGAACGGCAAGGCGTCGCCGGTTTGCCGGATCAGGCGATAGTCGCCATTGGCATCGGCCATATAAAGGTCGAGATGATCGAGCGGTGGATAAGCCAGTTCCAGCAGCCAGGAGCGCTGTGCGGCGGGATTGCTCGGACGGTAATGCAGATCGATCTTCAGCCAGAACGCCGAACGCGAGTACCCGGCATTGAGCGTGGCTTTATCGTGGGCTTTGAAATTGCCGGCGGCGGCCTGCGCGCGGACGTCGGCAATATTCGCCTGACCGCTCGGGTCTTCGAACACTTGCAGCGACCGGCCCAGAGGGAGGCTCTGGGTGAATTCGTCAAATTCGACGGCGCTCGCCATGAGGGGCAAGCAGAACAACAACATCAGCAAATAGCGCATTGAAGCCCCAGCGTGGCTCGTCCGGTTGTGTCAGGAAGCCCCCCCATTCCCTTTGAGTAGACGTAAAACCGGTATTACCTGTTATTGGTTTGGATCCAGACTAGCATAGCCGTTGATGGCCATTGAGCACCATCGAAATTTTTCCTACAAAGGCTCTAGAACGCGCGTTTCAGAGCAAAGTACCGAGCTAGAGCTGTTGAGTTGGTCAGGTTGTGACAAACCGGTCAGCATTCTCTGACCGGGTTATCCGCCAGGCACAACGGCACTGAACCGAAAAATCAGGTTTGGTGGTAAGCTCGCGCACCATGAATATCTACAGCTCCCGCCCCGTTGTCCTCTGTCTCTCCGGCCACGACCCCAGTGGTGGCGCCGGCTTGCAGGCAGATATTGAAGCCTTGCTCGCGCAGGGTTGCCATGCGGCTCCGGCCGTCACCGCCCTGACCGTGCAAGACACCGTCAACGTCACTGATTTCCGCGTCCTCGACCGTGAGTGGGTATTGGCTCAGGCCAATGCCGTGCTCAACGACTCCGAAGTCGCGGCGGTCAAACTGGGCATGCTCGGTTCGCTGGAAATGGTCGACACCGTTGTCGAACTGCTTTCGGCGCACCCGCATTTGCCGGTGGTCTGCGACCCGGTGCTGCGCGCCGGCGGCGGCGGACGCCTGGGCAAGGACGAAGTCGGCTATGCGATGCGTGAGCGTCTGCTGCCGCTATCGATCATTGCCACCCCCAACCTTCCCGAAGCCCGCATCCTCGCCGAACTGCCCGAAGGCACAGCGGACGAGTGCGCTGAAAAACTTTTGCCGTTCGTCAAAAACCTGCTGATCACCGGCGGTCATGGCGACGAAACTGAAATCCACAACCGCCTGTACAGCCGCGACGGCCTGCGTGAAACCTTCTATTGCCAGCGTTTGCCGGGCAGTTATCACGGCTCCGGTTGCACCTTGGCCAGCGCTTTGGCTGGCCGACTGGCCCAAGGCGAGAATCTCGCCAGCGCGGTACGCAGTGCATTGGATTACACCTGGCGCACCCTGCGCGATGCCGAACAACTGGGCAAAGGCCAGTTTGTGCCGCGTCGCCTGCCGCTGGATTTCTGCTCGTAACGTCGTGAGGTCTGCCTGATGAAACTACGTGGCCTGTACGCCATCACCGACAGCCAGTTGCTGGCCGGCAAATTCCTGTCGTACGTGGAGGCGGCGCTGGAAGGCGGCGTCACCCTGCTGCAATACCGCGACAAGAGCAGCGACGAGGCCCGGCGTCTGCGCGAGGCCGAAGCGCTGCGCGATTTGTGTGCGCGCTACAAGACGCAGTTGATCATCAACGATGACGCCGAACTGGCTGCACGCCTGAACGTCGGCGTGCATCTGGGCCAGACCGACGGCCCGCTGTCGCCGACCCGCGCCCTGCTCGGCTCGAAAGCGATCATAGGCTCGACCTGCCACGCGCAGATCGAACTGGCCGAACAAGCTGCCAGAGAAGGTGCGAGCTACGTCGCCTTCGGTCGCTTCTTCAACTCCAACACCAAACCCGGCGCGCCGACCTGCAGCCTCGACCTGCTCGACGAAGCCCGCCGCAAGCTGCATTTGCCGATCTGCGCGATCGGCGGCATCACCCTCGACAACGCCGCGCCGTTGGTGGCCCATGGTGTCGACCTGCTGGCCGTCGTCCACGGCCTGTTCGGCGCTGAAAGCACCGCCGAAGTGACCCGCCGCGCCCGCGCCTTCAACGAATTACTGAAAGTCTGATTTGAGAGCCCGATCATGTCTCGTTCCGAAACCCTGTTTGCCAATGCCCAGAAACACATCCCCGGTGGCGTGAACTCGCCGGTTCGCGCGTTCAAGAGCGTTGGCGGCACGCCGCTGTTCTTCAAACACGCCGAAGGCGCCTACGTCACCGACGAAGACGACAAGCGTTATGTCGATTACGTGGGTTCGTGGGGGCCGATGATCCTTGGCCACAGCCACCCGGACGTTCTGGACGCAGTGCGCAATCAACTGCAACACGGCTTGTCTTACGGCGCGCCGACCGCGATGGAAACCGAGATGGCCGATCTGGTCTGCTCGCTGGTGCCATCGATGGACATGGTGCGCATGGTCAGCTCCGGCACCGAAGCGACCATGAGCGCGATCCGTCTGGCCCGCGGTTACACCGGTCGTGACAGCATCATCAAGTTCGAAGGCTGCTACCACGGCCACTCCGACAGCCTGCTGGTCAAGGCCGGTTCCGGCGCACTGACCCAAGGCGTACCGAGTTCGGCTGGCGTGCCAGCGGCGTTTGCCAAACACACCCTGACCCTGCCGTTCAACGACATCGACGCGGTGGAAACAATGCTCGCCGAAGTCGGCCGGGACGTCGCCTGCATCATCGTCGAGCCAGTGGCCGGCAACATGAACTGCGTACCGCCGGCACCGGGTTTCCTTGAAGGCCTGCGCACACTCTGCGACAAGCACGGCGTGGTGCTGATTTTCGACGAAGTGATGACCGGTTTCCGCGTCGCCCTCGGCGGCGCCCAGGCCTACTACGGCGTGACCCCGGACCTGACCACGTTCGGCAAGATCATTGGCGGCGGCATGCCGGTCGGCTGCTTCGGTGGCAAGCGTGAAATCATGGAGCGCATCGCGCCGCTGGGCCCGGTGTATCAGGCGGGCACCTTGTCGGGTAACCCGTTGGCCATGGCCGCCGGCCTGACCACTCTGCGCCTGATCAGCCGTCCGGGTTTCCACGACGAACTAACCGACTACACCACACGCCTGCTCGACGGTCTGCAACAGCGCGCCGATGCCGCGGGGATTCCATTCGTGACCACGCAGGCAGGCGGCATGTTCGGCCTGTACTTCAGCGGCGCTGACGACATCGTCACGTTTGAAGACGTGATGGCCAGCGACGCAGCGCTGTTCGGTCGCTTCTTCCACCTGATGCTGGAAGGTGGCGTGTACCTGGCGCCGAGCGCATTCGAAGCCGGTTTCACCTCGATCGCGCATGGCGAAGCCGAGTTGAAACTGACCCTGGACGCTGCCGAACGCGCCTTCGCTGCACTGAAGTAATCGCCGCACCGCTGACGTTGGCTATCGCCGACGTCAGCTTTCACCTACATCCACCCGGTTTTTCCGACGCACCTGCCAGAATTCACCCGTAAAGTGGGCGATATATTCCCCGCGCAGCAGAAAAACGAGTAAAGACTTTGTAAGGTTGGCCCTGCTTATTTCATAATGCGCGCTTATTGGATCCCTCGATGGGTCCGCGTGCCCTTCAGAGGTAAGTCGATTCCCATGAACCGCACCGGCCGCACCCTTGCCTTGGGCTGCCTGTTGCTCCTTCAGCCCCTGCTCGCGCATGCACAAGCAGGCGGCAACTCGTTGTTGATCCCGGCGATGGGTCGTTGCACCCTCAATACTCAGCCGCAAGACGTCACGCAGGCACTGGCCGCCTGCCAGAAAGCGGCGGACGAAGGGGATGCGCAAGCGCAATACGAGTTGGGTGAGTTCTACTACGACGGCAAGAATGCGCCGCGCGACCTCAATCAAGCCCTGAGCTATTTCGAAAAAGCCTCGTTGCAAGGCCACGCTCAGGCGCAATTCAAGCTCGGCACCATGTTCTTCCACGGTGAAGGCGTACAGGCCAACAATATTCAGGCGTACATCGTGCTGAAGATGGCGGCGGTCAACGGCGCCGAAGAGGCACTGGACACGGCCGACGAAGTCTCCGAAAAAATGTCCCGCGAAGATCTCGAAACCGCTACGCAGGTGCTCGGGCAAATTTTCCGTAAATACCTGATGGAACTGCAGAGCGCCGATGGGCGCACGCCTTTCTCACCACTGCCCTGATTGCTGCTTTGTCCTGACTTCTCTATTCGCGAGCAAGCTCGCGAATGAGGCGACGCGGTGTTGAGCCTTACTTCTCAGGCATCGGCATCGGAAACGGCATCACATTGCCGACCGCGCCGCGGGCTTCGCTGATTTTCGGCGTGCCCAGACGCTCGACCTCGTCGATACGCACGATCGAATGCATCGGCACAAAGCTGCGCACCACGCCTTCAAACTGCGCCTTGAGCTTTTCTTCGCTCGGATCGACGACCACTTGCGTGCGCTCGCCAAAGACGAACTCTTCCACTTCCAGAAAACCCCACAGATCACTTTGATAGATCTGCTTGGCGTACATTTCGAACACCTGGCCCTGGTTGAGGAAAATCACCTTGTAGATTGGAGCTTCGCGTTTGGTCATGGCGGGCGGACAACATCGGGGATAAAAATGAGGGCGCGAACTATAGCATAGCCACTGGACGCACAGCGGTAGGAACCTGAGGGCATGTTCCCTATAATGCGCGGTTCTTTGAATCACGTGACGACCAAAATCCATGGCCAAGAAGCTTTACATCGAAACCCACGGTTGCCAGATGAACGAGTACGACAGCTCGCGCATGGTCGATCTGCTGGGCGAACATCAGGCCCTGGAAGTCACCGCTCGCGCGGAAGACGCCGACGTGATTCTGCTCAACACCTGCTCGATCCGCGAGCGCGCCCAGGATCGGGTGTACTCGCAGCTCGGCCGTTGGCGCGAACTGAAGCTGGCCAACCCGGAGATGGTGATCGCCGTCGGCGGTTGCGTGGCAAGCCAGGAAGGCGCGGCGATCCGCGATCGCGCCCCGTATGTCGACGTCGTTTTCGGCCCGCAAACGCTGCACCGCCTGCCAGAGATGATCGACGCCGCACGCAGCACCAAGCTGCCGCAAGTCGACGTCTCGTTCCCGGAAATCGAAAAATTCGACCACTTGCCCGAGCCGCGTATCGACGGCCCGAGCGCTTACGTGTCGGTGATGGAAGGCTGCAGCAAGTACTGCACGTTCTGCGTGGTGCCCTACACCCGTGGCGAAGAAGTCAGCCGGCCGTTCGACGACGTGATCGCCGAGATCATCCACCTTGCCGAAAACGGCGTGCGTGAAGTGACCTTGCTGGGGCAGAACGTCAACGGCTATCGCGGCACCACCCATGATGGTCGCCTGGCGGATCTCGCCGAGCTGATCCGCGTGGTCGCCGCCGTCGATGGCATCGACCGCATTCGCTACACCACCTCGCACCCGCTGGAGTTCTCCGACAGCCTGATCCAGGCCCACGCCGAGGTGCCGGAACTGGTCAAACACCTGCACTTGCCGGTGCAATCGGGTTCGGACCGGATTCTGGCGGCGATGAAGCGTAACCACACGGCGCTGGAGTACAAATCCAAGCTGCGCAAACTGCGCGCGGCGGTACCGGGGATCTGCATCAGCTCGGATTTCATCGTCGGTTTCCCCGGCGAAACCGAGAAAGATTTCGAACAGACCATGAAGCTGATTGCCGACGTTGGTTTCGACTTTTCCTACTCGTTCGTCTACAGCCAGCGCCCGGGCACACCGGCCGCTGATCTGGCGGATGACACCCCGGAAGAGCTGAAAAAGGAACGTCTGAACGCGCTGCAACACCGCTTGAATCAGCAAGGTTTCGAGATCAGCCGACAAATGGTCGGTTCGATCCAGCGGATTCTGGTGACCGATTATTCGAAGAAGGACCCGGGCGAGCTGCAAGGGCGCACCGAGAATAATCGTATCGTCAACTTCCGCTGCGACAATCCAACCTTGATCGGCCAGTTCGCCGACGTGCATATCGACGCGGCGCAACCGCATTCGCTGCGTGGCTCACTGATTCAGTAACACTGCATTTCCCCTGTAGGAGCGAGCCTGCTCGCTCCTACAGGGACAGCGCCAGACCCGGGAATCGCGTTGCGATATTTAAGAGCTTTCGCACCCACGCCTCTGGCGTTATCCTTGATTTCATCTTAATTGCCCCAGGGCGGCTAAATACGACCTTGAACGCACCCATAGAACCACATCGTTTTATCCTCGAGCCCTTTGAGGCTCGCCGCTTCGCCAATCTGTGCGGGCAATTCGACGAGCATTTGCGCTTGATCGAACAGCGCCTGACCATCGAGATCCGCAACCGCGGAAACCAGTTCGAACTGATCGGCGACCCCAAGCACACCACTTCTGCGGAAAACCTGCTGCGCCGCCTGTACCGGGAAACCAAGGGTACCGAGCTGTCGCCTGACATGGTGCACCTGTTCCTCCAGGAATCGGCCGTCGTAGAACTGGACAACCACGCCCCCGCCGAAGCCTCCGTCGCCCTGCGCACCAAGAAAGGCATGATTCGCCCACGCGGCTTGAATCAACTGCGCTATGTGAAGGAAATCCTCGGCAACGACATCAACTTTGGCATCGGCCCGGCCGGTACCGGCAAGACCTACTTGGCCGTGGCCTGCGCGGTTGATGCACTGGAGCGCGAGCAAATCCGCCGCATCCTGCTGGTGCGTCCGGCAGTTGAGGCGGGCGAAAAACTCGGCTTCCTGCCCGGCGACCTGTCGCAGAAGATCGACCCGTACCTGCGCCCGCTCTACGACGCGCTCTACGAGATGCTCGGCTTCGAATACGTGGCCAAGCTGATTGAGCGTCAGGTGATCGAAGTTGCACCGCTGGCTTACATGCGTGGCCGTACACTGAACAACAGCTTCATCATCCTCGACGAAAGTCAGAACACCACCGTCGAACAGATGAAGATGTTCCTGACCCGGATCGGCTTCGGCTCAACTGCGGTCATTACTGGTGACATTACTCAGGTCGACTTGCCGAAAGGCACCAAGTCCGGTCTGCACCACGTGATCGAGGTGCTGAAAGACGTGCCGGGCATCAGCTTCACTCACTTCCAGCCTAAAGACGTCGTGCGCCATCCTTTGGTACAGCGGATCGTCGAAGCCTACGAGCGCTTCGAAAACCGTGACGAAGCACCCAAGGAAACCTCGCGAAATGCTTGAGCTAGACCTGCAAATCGCGACTGACGCGAGCGCGCCGAGTGAGGCCGATTTCCGCCTGTGGTGCGAACTGGCCCTGCGCCAGCGCACCGCTGACTCGGAAATGACCATTCGTCTGGTCGACGAGGAAGAAGGCCGCGAACTCAATCACACCTGGCGCCACAAGGACTACGCGACCAACGTCCTGTCGTTCCCCGCCGAAGTGCCCGACGAGTTTCTTGATATCCCGCTGCTGGGCGATCTGGTGATCTGCGTGGCCGTGGTCGAGCGCGAAGCTGCCGAACAAGGCAAGGAACTAAAGGCCCACTGGGCACATCTGGTCATTCACGGCTGCTTGCATCTGCTCGGTTACGACCATATAGATGACGAAGAAGCCGAAGAAATGGAAGCACTGGAACGCGAGTTGCTTGCTGAACTGGGCTATCCCGATCCGTACGCGGACGACGAAACCGAACCATTCCCTATCGTTACAACAAAGGATTCAGAGTAATCGCTATGAGCGAAGATCGATCGAGCAACGGGCAGAAGTCTTGGCTGGGTAAACTGACCCAGGCTTTTGCCCACGAGCCGAAGAACCGTCAGGAGCTGCTTGAGCTGCTGCGCGATGCACATCAAAACAAGCTGCTGGACAGCGAAGCGCTGGCCATCGTCGAAGGCGCCATTCAGGTAGCTGACCTGCAAGTACGCGACATCATGGTGCCGCGCTCGCAGATGATCAGCATCAAGGCGACCCAGACACCCCGTGAATTCCTCCCCGCC
>NZ_JBIUWI010000019.1:0-84859 GCF_044743385.1 Pseudomonas sp. NPDC087639
ATCCCCTTGCGTGCTCACATTGATGGGGCCGACGGTCTGGCTGCCCGAACCGGCGGTGCCGCTCCAGGTCACGGTGACCTGCGTGCCGATCATGTCGGGGTAGGCTGGAATGACAGCCGTCAGGGCGTCCTTGGCGGCAATCGGGTCGAGGCTTGTATCGTTGGGGGCTTGCTTGATTTTTGGCTTCAACAATTTAATCGGGGCCGCACCTGTCACCGTGGCGTTCGCGGGTTTTGAGTTACCCACCAGATCACCGTTGGGGCGGCGCAGTTCGTAGGTTACGTTGACGTCGCTACCGGCGATCACCTGGTCATTGGGTACTTCCAGGAATAAGGTTTTTTTCGCCCCGAACGGGTCCGCTTCGACCTCGCCGCTGACACTTACGACCACGTCGGCTTGTCCCGAAACTTTAGCGGTGTAGGTCGCAAGGACGCCATGCCCTACCACAAAGCGGTTGTCTGTCGTCAGAACGACCAACAACAACGCATTACCGGCGAGCTTTTCCAGATCGATGATGCTCGCATCATCACCGGGATAGTCTTCCTTGCGCTCCAGCAGAATCGGCATCGGCAGCAGGACACCATCCAGATCCTCATCCACGGTCTGCACCGGCGACCACGGTGCATCGGTGTCCGGGCCGTTGCCGAGCTGGTCGGTGACGGTGTAGGAAAAATGCAGTTTGTGATCCAGCCGTTTCGCCTTGTCCAGGTAAGCGCGGGTGATGGTGAAGCAAATGGTGATCGGCACTTCGGAACCGGGATTCGGCGGTTGCGGCGCCTGATACGGATTCACCTTGGGCTTTGGGTCCAGGAACTCGCCGTTGCACTTGAGGGTGATGAGGTCATACGCCCGGCAATACGGATAGGCCACGCACACGTCGGCGCTGACGAAGTCCGGGCCGACACCGTTCTTGATGACTTCGGGCAGCAGCAGCTTGAGTTCAGAGTGGCCGCCGGGTTCGGTCAGGCGATCCTTCAGCCCGGGACGGATGCGGTTGTAGAGTAGGGTGAGCGGCGGTTCGGAGGTGCCCTTATTGTCGCTGGCGCGTCGGATGGTGTAGTACAGCTCGTTGACCCGATCCGGATGCAGCCGGCCTTTGGGAATGCGCAATTTGGTTTTGGCGTTCGGATCGCTAATGGTCTCGCTGTCCAGTACGGCCGACTCACCCGTGAGCCAAAGCTCCATGACATCGCCGGGGTCCATGGTGCCCGACAGCGGTGGATCGACAAAGACAACAGCGCCTTCGCCGTCATCGACCAGGTCATAAGCCACCAGGGGCAAGCCGATTCTCGCGCCTTCAACGGGTTCCTTATTACCGTTGACGATTGGCGGCGACAGTACGAGGACGGTGTTGTCTGGTGGGGTTGAAGTGGTCATGGGTGAAGCTCCTGCGCGGTGGAATAGGGCAGGCGTTATCAGAGCGCTATTTAGGGAATTGCGCACCTGTCAGATCTGACAGGTGGCGACGAGTGGTCATCAGTGCGAAGTAAATGTGGGTTGTTCCTGATAGATCTGTAACGGCGTAAAGCGCGGTTGGCGGCTTCGTGGAGCTTTTTCGAATCGAGGGATTCGTAGGGGGAGGTGGGGTCGGTTTCGGGCGGGTTGGGTGTTGGTTTGATCATGGTGAAGCTCCGTGGTTGATTTAGCCGCCACGGCTCATCGTGTCTTTTAAACACTAGAGTTTAAAAGGCGAAAGATCGGACCAATGTCTAGATGAAAACGGGGTCTATCCCCGTTACATCCATTATCTCGTCGCAGTCATGCCAGGCAGCGAGGAAACCGACGTGAAATCAGCCATACAAGCACAAGGCGGGCCGTCGCAATCCATTCACATCAATACCCCATGGAGCATTACCCGAATTCCCAAGTGTTCCAGTAAGGTTGAAATAGTAGTGAGAGTCGACGCCTCCATCCCCCAGCCATACACCGAAAAGCGCACTGTCATGGCCCTGTATGATCGGCCATCCTAGCAGGGCTGCCACGTCGGTTTGCTGTCTGGCGTATAAATCAAAGAACGCCCTCATTTCATTTAAAGTCGCGAGGCGCCCCCCTCTTGCCTGGCAGTAACTTTGCGCTTCCGGCCATGTCCGCCAGGTGCTGTCGTTTCTAAGCAGTGTTCTGATACCGCTAACAGTCAGCACGTAAGAGGCTTGTGCGCCGTTTTCGTCGACGATGTTGATGGTTGTCGAACCATTGGTCTTGCAGGTCACCGTTCCCCCTTCGCGGGTCACAGTTGCGACGGCAGCGTTTGTGGAAGTATAGGTATAGGGAGACCTTCCTCCTGTTGCGGTCTGCGTGAAAATCGCCTCTGCCGGGGAGTTGAGCGGTGCACGGCCCTCTGCAACGATGAAGTTTGGCAGAGTCAGCGACTTGTCCGCACCAGGATCAAGCGCTGGAATAGACTTGACGGTATAAATGCCCTTCTGAAACGTCACCGCCTGTTTTTCGTCCTGGCTTCCACCCAGCCCCGCCTTGAACTCCACTATCAATCGACTACCGTCTTTCAGATTCTGCAAGGTGGCGAGGGGGATCAAGCGCTCCCAATAGCCTTGGCTGATCCAGGTAGTGTTGGTTTGCGAGCCCGGTGGTTGCCAAAACGTTTCGTCGTAGTTGTTGCCATCCTTTTTGGTGCCTGTCAGGCGCAGCCAGACGTACTGAGCCAGCGCAATCAGTGGCCAACGGTTCACTCGCACGGTTGCGGCAGTGGTCAGCTTGCTGACGTCGAACTCGGGGCCGGCACCATTGTTGGCCGCCTGGGTGATTAACGGCATGCCCATGGCGGGGTTTTCATCGGCAATCGGCAGCACACTCAGAACCAGCGGATCCGATGGTGTGTCATTGCCGGTCACGATGTAGGTCACCGTCACCGTTTTACCAAGGTTGAACGCCACGACTGCGTTGTCCAGAGGGATGTTCAGATCCCCTTGCGTGCTCACATTGATGGGGCCGACGGTCTGGCTGCCCGAACCGGCGGTGCCGCTCCAGGTCACGGTGACCTGCGTGCCGATCATGTTGGGGTAGGCTGGAATCACGGCCGTCAGGGCGTCCTTGGCAGCGAGCGGCTCGAGGCTTGTATCGTTGGGGGCTTGCTTGATTTTTGGCTTCAACAATTTAATCGGGGCCGCACCCGTCACCGTGGCCTTCGCGGGTTTTGAGTTACCCACCAGATCACCGTTGGGGCGGCGCAGTTCGTAGGTCACCGTCACGCTACTGCCAGCGAAGACCTTGTCGTTGGCCATTTCAAGGAACAAGGTTTTCTTGGAACCGAAAGGATCCGCTTCTACTTTGCCGGGGACAGTCACTACCACGTCGGCGGGTTGGCCTGTATTTTTCGCGGTGTAGGTGGCAAGGACATCGTCACCGGCCACAAAACGGCTGTCCGCCGTTATCACAACCATCAGCAACGGATTACCGGCGAGCTTTTCCAGATCGATGATGCTCGCATCATCACCCGGAAAATCTTCCAGCCGTTCCAGCAGAATCGGCATGGGCAGCAGGACACCATCCAGATCCTCATCCACGGTCTGCGCCGGCGACCACGGTGCATCGGTGTCCGGGCCGTTACCGAGCTGGTCGGTGACGGTGTAGGAAAAATTCAGTTTGTGATCCAGCCGTTTCGCCTTGTCCAGGTAAGCGCGATCCACGGTGAAGCAGATGGTGATCGGCACTTCGGAGCCATGATCCGGTGGTTGCGGCGCCTGATTCGGATTGACATCGGCCGTCATCAGTTCGCCGTTGCATTTGAGGCTGATGCGGTCGTAAGCCCGGCAGTAGGGGTACGCCACACACACCTCTGCGCTGAGGAAGTCCGGGGCGACGCCGTTCTTGATGGCGTCGGGCAGCAGCAATTTGAGTTCGGAGTGACCACCGGGATCGGTCAAGCGATCTTTGAGGCCAGGACGGATGCGGTTGTACAGCAATGTCAGCGCCGGCGTCGAAGTCCCCTGGTTATGACTGCCGCGGGTGATGGTGTAAACGAGTTCATTGACAAGGTCTGTCAGCAGCAGGCCTATGGGCAGATACAACGTTTGAATGTTGTTCTCTCCGCCATCCGGGATGGTTTTTGTGGCCTCGGTGCTGGCGCCGTTCAGCACGAGTCGGATGACATCGCCGGCTTCAACCGTACCCGACGCCGGCGGATCGACTTCGATTGTCAGGCCCATGGGTTTGGGGTCATAGACATGTTTGGGCACACCCAAAATGGCGCCGATTACCGGGGTAGTGGCTTCAGGTACTCGGGGTGGGCGGAGCACAAGAATGGTGTTGTCTGGTGGGGTTGAGGTGGTCATGGGCGAAGCTCCTGCGCGGTGGGATAGGGCAGGTGTTATCAGAGCGCTATACAGGGAATTGCGCACCTGTCAGATCTGACAGGTGGCGACGAGTGGTCATTGATGTGAACGCACAGGCTTTGCTCAGACGAAAACAATTTCGTAAGGCAAACGCATCCGCTCCAGAATCACCGGTGGCAGCATCGGGGCGATGCCGATTGCCGGCTCGCCCTTGAGCTGGCTGGCGTAGGCGTGGGTGGCGTGGCTCTTGCGCGCGACGGTCCAGGTGTCGAGGCGCAGTTTGCGTGCGCGCTCCCAGGGGATCAGTTTTTGATCGCGCTCAGGCCAGTGCCACGCCCAGACAGGCACATCGTGGAAGGTCGCACCGGCCAGTTCGGCGGCTTCGGCGGCAGCGCAACCAACGGCCTCATGATCGTCATTGCCATCGCCGCGCCAAGTGCTGAACACCACGTCACCTGGCCGCAAGTAGCGGCCGATGAACTCGGTCAGTTGAACATGCTGGTCGCTCAAGGCGTTGTCGGTGAAACCGCCGCGCACCCATTTCAGGCTGTGCATCGGCAGGCCGAGGCGACGCAGGGCTTCGACGCTTTCCTGCGGGCGAAATACGCTCAGGCGTTTTTCCGACCATTGCCGCGAGCCGGGGTGGCTGGCACTGCCGTCGGTGATGGACAGCAGTTGCAGCGGATGACCGAGACTTGAGAGTAATTGCAGCAGGCCGCCGCAGGTCACCACTTCATCCCCGGGATGCGGGGCGATCACCACGGCGCGGGCGCCGGGCGGCACCAGACTGCGGGTGTTGATGACGGGAATATTGTCGAGTTGCGCGGCGCTGTTCCAGATTTGCGCTGACGGGCTGTTTTCGATGAGCGATAACGGTTTCATGGGTACGACGTCCTTGTGTTGTCTCGCCCTCAATCGTGCCCACAGCCAGAAACATCTGCGGTGGCCGACCCGTGAAGGCTGGTTGATTGCCGTGCGGTGCTCCGAACCCTGGATTGCCGCGCAGCAGAGTATTGCTCATGAAGCGTGGTTCGTCGCGTCACAGATCAATCTGATCCGCTTTTTTTTGTGTCATCTGTGCCAGATTTCGCAAGTAGTCGCCAAATCCGCCACGCGCGCGGCTGTCGAAACGGGCGCTGGTGTGAACTTGCGGGCGATGGCTCCAGGCGATGTTCGCGCCGGCCAGTTCCAGCGCCCGCACCAGTTGCACATCTTCGTCGCAAACCAGCGGTTTAAAGCCTCCAGCCCAACGATAGGCATCGGCGCTGACGCCCAGATTGGCGCCGTGGATATGCCGGTGGCCCTCGCAGGCCCGATAGTGCCGGTGATAGCGAATTTGTGCCGCTTGATCGAACGATTCATGCCAGCGCTCGACAGTGACCGTACCGCATACCGCGTCCGCACCCAACCCGAGTTGCGCCACCAGCCAGTCATCGGCGACGCGGCTGTCGGCGTCGGAGCAAGAGATCCAGCGCGCCCCGCGCTCAAGCAACAGCTGTGCGCCAGCGGCTCGGGCCTGGCCGACATTGCGTGCATCAATATGCAGGCTCTGCACCGGATAGCCGCTGACGATCTGCGCCGAGCGATCAGTGCAACTGTCGAGCACCACCAGCACTTCAACCCGTTCGCCAGCGAGCAAACCGTGCCGGCTGGCCCTTAGCGCGGCGTTCAGGCATTCGTCGAGCAGGTCTTCTTCGTTGTGGGCCGGGATCAAAATGCCAATCATCGCAAACCCTCCAGCGATGCCACCGAGCGCGGTTCGCGACTCCATACTTCAAGAATAAAGTCGGCCTCCTGATGCAGCACCAGGCGCGGCAAGTGCAATTTTTCGTGGATCAAGTCGTGAACCTGCCGTGCATTCAACGGGCAGCCGTCGATGGGGGGGCGCCAGTGGCAGGCCAGCAGTTGGCCGTCGGCGGTCAGGGAATCACTGATCCGGCGGATCACTTCTGTCAGATCTTTACTGTCGAGGTAGTAGCCGATCTCGCTAAATACAATCAGGTCGAATTTTTCCTCCGGCCAGTCGCCGGGCAAACGACTTTGGCGTACTTCGGTGTGATCAAACAGGCTCAATCGCGTGGTCGCCAGACTCACCGCAGCGCTCGCGGTATCACAGCACAGGAGTCGATCACAGCGACCGGCCAGTTCGGCACTCAACTCGCCATTGGCGCAGCCCGGCTCGAAAATCGACCGGTAATGCGGACGCGGCAAAGCGGCGAGGGTGATCGCGCGTTTGCGTTGCTCGTACCAGCGCTGGCGGAACGCCCACGGGTCATCGTTGCCGGCGAATAGGCCTTCGAAGTAACGATCCTCGACGCTCATAGAAACACCACTTCAAACGGTTGCAGCAGGCGATCAAGCACGTACGGCGCCAGCACCGGGGCGAGTCCGGCGGCCGCGTCGCCCTCCAGTTGACTGGCAAAGGCGTGTACTGCGTGGCGTTTGCGCGCCACTTGCTCAGGCGACAGCAGAATCTTGCGTGCTCGTTGCCACGGCACCAAAGCGTCTTCAGGCGTTGCCCAGTGCCATGTCCACACGGGTAGCTCATGGCAGGTTGCGCCGACTCTGCGCGCCGCTTCGGCACTGGCGCGACCGACGGCTTCATGGTCGCAATGGCCGTCCTCGCGCCAAGTGGTAAAAATGACATCGTCGGGGCGCAGATGCCGCTCGATAAAGTCGCTCAGCTCAGCTTCTTGCGCCGCTACTTGCGTGTCAGTGAAACCGCCACGCAGCCATTTCACCCGATGCGTGGGCAGGCCGAGGCGCCGTAGCGCTTCGGCGGATTCCTGCGGACGGATCACGCTCAGGCGCTCCACTGGCCAGCGTTTGGAGCCGGGGTGGCTGGCACAGCCGTCGGTGACCGAGATCAGTTGCAGCGGGCGGCCGGCAGCGGCGAGCAATTGCAGCAAGCCGCCGCAACCGAGCACTTCATCGTCCGGGTGTGGCGCGATGATTACTGCTCTTGCGCCCGGCGGAACCAGACTTTGAATATCAATGCTGTCCAATTGCGCCAGTTGCCGCGAACCCTGCCATTGGTGCAGCGACGTGCCTTGGCCGACGATCGGATTATCTTTCTTGACCGCATTCATAGCGTCCATGCCTCTGCGGGTTGAGCGGCAACCAGTTGGCCGAGGCCGGCGAGGTCGCGTTCGGCGTGGCTTTGACGCAGAAACACCGGCAGATCGGCGATCAGTCGGGCGAAATGCCGATCCTTGCAATACGGCCCGGCACCCAAGGCACGTCCGACCTCACGGATGACTTGCTCGGCGGATTGTTCCACCACGGCGCGGGCGCGTCGGGCCAGCAGTTCGGCGCTGTCCTCGGGATTTGCATCGATGTGCAAGGCGCTGAAGCGCAGCACATCGGCGGCTGCCTGCAAGGCGCTGTCGACCGCGCCGAGATGGGCGAGGGCATGCGGCTCGTCTCGATGAGCACATTGCTTGCGCAGGTATTCACCGATTTGCCGCGCAGCGCCATACCAGCACGCTGCGATGCCGATCCCGCCTTGCCAGAAGCCTGGGCGTTGCAGGTAATCACCGGGATTGCCGATGGCCTGCGCTTCGGCGCCGTCGAACAACACTTCGACGCTGCCGGTGGCGCCCATGCCCACCGCTTGCCAGCCTTGATCGGTAACGGTCACACCCGGTTGATCCAGTGCGACGGCGACCAATTGTTGCTGATCATCGGCATCCCACGCGGTGAGCAGCGCATGGCTCAGCACGGCAGCGCCGGAGCACCAGGCTTTTCGTCCATTGAGCGTGACCATATGCCCGGCGGGACGCACTTGCACCCGCGCTTGCGGCGGTTCGGCCGCCCACATGCCCCACGTGCTGCCGGGCGTTGGCGAACCACCCAATTGCTCGATGATTGCCAGCGCGTCGGTATGGCCTTCATAGAGTTTGCATAACCCCAGATCATGCCCGCCGACATTCGCCAGATGCCGAAAACGCTCCAGCGTGTGACCGCTGCCCGGCAGCGGTAAACGATCCAGTCCGGCTTCAACCATGGCCCGCAGGCATCCACCGAGGGCTAACGTGTCGGCATAGTCCGGTGGGCGGCGGGCCAGATAGTTCTGCAAGTCCATATCAGTCTTCTTCTTCACGTTGCAGTTCAAACAGCAGCAGCGAACGCCCGGTGACGGAGTACTCGTGACCGAAGTCGAAGCGCTCCTGGCCTCGGATCGCCGGCTGATTGGTGTCGACCATGCAGGTCCAGAAACTGCCTTCCGGGACTTCCGGCAAGGTGAAGTTGACGATGTCGTGGTGCGCATTGACCACCAGCAGCAGGGTCGCGTCGGCACCCTTGCGCAGAATCCCGGTTTCCTGCGCGCGGCCGTCGAGCAACATGCCCAGGCAACGATTGTGCGCGTCATGCCAATGCTCGGTGGTCATCTCGGTGCCGTCCGGGGCGAGCCAGGTCACGTCCTTGACGCCGATGTCCTCGTTGTACTCGCCGACCAGGAAGCGCCCACGACGCAGGATCGGATAAGCCAGACGCAGCTTGATCAGGCGTTTGACGAATTTGAGCAGGGCCTTGCCGTCCTCGCTCAGATCCCAGTTGACCCAGCCGATCTCGCTGTCCTGGCAGTAGGCATTGTTGTTGCCATCCTGCGTGCGGGCGAATTCGTCGCCGGCGACAATCATCGGCGTGCCTTGGGCCAACAGCAGCGTGGCGAAGAAGTTGCGCATCTGCCGATGACGCAGCGCGTTGATTTCGGGATCGTCGGTCGGACCTTCTACGCCATGGTTCCAGGACAGGTTGTTATTGCTGCCGTCCTGATTGTTCTCGTCGTTGGCTTCGTTGTGCTTGTCGTTGTACGACACCAGATCGTTGAGGGTGAAGCCGTCGTGGGCAGTGATGAAGTTCACCGATGAATACGGCCGCCGGCCGCGCTGGTTGAACATCTCGCCGGACGCGGTCATGCGGCTGGCAAAGTCGGCGACCTGGGCGTCGTCACCCTTCCAGAACGCGCGCACGGTGTCGCGGAATTTGTCGTTCCACTCGACCCAGCCCGGCGGGAATTTGCCGACCTGATAGCCACCGGGGCCGCAATCCCACGGTTCGGCGATCATTTTCACCTGACGCAAAACCGGGTCCTGACGGCAGGCCACAAGGAAGCTGTGCCGCTCATCGAAACCGTCGTGATAGCGGCCGAGGATAGTCGCCAGGTCGAAGCGGAAGCCGTCGACATGCATTTCGCTGGCCCAGTAACGCAACGAGTCGGTGACCATTTGCAAGACGCACGGGTGACTCAAATCCAACGTGTTGCCGGTGCCGGAATCGTTGATGTAGAAGCGCTTGTCGTCCGGCATCAGCCGGTAATACGAGGCGTTGTCGATGCCGCGCATCGACAGGGTCGGGCCTTGCTCGTTGCCCTCGGCAGTGTGGTTGTAGACCACGTCGAGGATCACTTCGAGATTGGCTTCGTGCAGGTGGGCGACCATCTCCTTGAACTCGGCGATCTTGCCGCTGGCCAGGTAGCGCGGGTCCGGGGCGAAAAACGCAATGCTGTTGTAGCCCCAGTAGTTGGTCATGCCCTTGTGCAGCAGGTGCTGGTCGTTGACGAAAGCGTGGATCGGCAGCAACTCGACCGATGAAACCCCGACGCTGCGAATGTGCTTGAGCACATCGTCATTCATCAAACCGGCGAAGGTGCCGCGCACGTTTTCCGGCACAGAGGGGTGGCGCATGCTGATGCCGCGCACATGAGTCTCATAGATGATGGTTTTGTCCCACGGCACGCTGACGCGCTGGTCGTTGCCCCAGGTATGCGCCGGGTCGATGACTTTGCATTTGGGCACGAAGGGAGCGCTGTCGCGTTCGTCGAAACTGAGGTCGGCGTCGGGGTGGCCGATGGTGTAGCCGAACAAGGCTTCGGACCACTTGAGTTGGCCGACCAGTTGTTTGGCGTAGGGGTCGATAAGCAATTTGTTGTGGTTGAAGCGGTGGCCGTTGGCCGGGTCATACGGACCGTAGAAGCGGTAGCCATAGATCAGCCCCGGGTGGGCGTCGGGCAAGTAGCCGTGGTAGATCTCATCGGTGTATTCGGGCAGTTCGATTCGTTCGAGCTCGACTTCACCGGCATCGTCGAAGATGCACAGTTCGACCTTGGTGGCGTTGGCGGAAAACAGGGCAAAGTTCACCCCTAAGCCATCCCAGGTCGCACCGAGCGGGAAGGGCAGCCCCTCACGAATTCTCGAGGGCTCGGCGTGCTGTGCGGGCTCGGCTTTTTTTGGACGGGTCATGATTGCTCCTGCAAAAATCGGGGTAGTTCGGTTGATACCTGACCAGTGGGGGGAAGGCTTTGTGGTGAGGGGATTTATCCCCGATCGGCTGCGCAGCAGTCGCAAAATCATTGAATGCGGGGTGTCAGATGTTCCGCATTGGTTGTTCTGGGGCCGCTTCGCGACCCATCGGGGCGGTGCGACGTTTCGCTAAATCCCCTCACCACATAAGTTTTCACCAGCATGGCGGTAGTGTGTTTTTTCAGGGCGAGTTGGCCCTCTGTGGCGAGCAAGCCCGCCACACAGTCATTCAGTTCAATAATCGGGGGGAGCGTCAGTTCGCCGGGGGCTTGCGTGGCACCTTGGGCTTTTTCTCGACGGCTTTTTCGCCCGGTGGCACGACTTTGGCGGCGCTCGCAGGCTTGGCTTTGGCCGGGGCTTTGGGCTTGGCGGCTGGCGCCTTCACCTCGGCGGTTTTGCCTGCTGTTTTGCTGCCGGCAGCCTTCGGTGATTTCTTCGGTGCCAGTGCTTCGGCCTCGGCCAGTTTGCGCGCCATCTCCCAATGGCGTTCTTCGTGGCCCTCGGGCTTACCTTCGGATTCCCAGATCTGATAGGCGAATTCGCGGATGCGTTTATCGTCGGTGCTCATCGCAATGCTCCTGAACTGAACTCATGCTTACGTTAAGTGTTGGATAAAGAGATTGACCGGGACATCCCCCAGCGCGTCGCTGACATTCAGCTCCCTGCTTTTTGTGACTGCTGTGGTTGCAAAAAGTCCCTTCAGATTTTTGTCAGAGGCGGCGAACGGTAAAACCACCCGCGTATCGCCCCAGCGCAGCGCATCGATTTGCGGGACGGCACTGTTTTCCAGCAATGTCGCGCAGCGAATCGGCACGATCACGATGGCTTGCTGACCTTCATGCTCGCGAGCAAACGCGAGCACGTTATGCGCCTGGCTGCCCAGCACCTCCAGCGGCTGGTACGTGCCACGCCGGAACAGCTCGGCGTGTTCAGCGCGCAGGTTCAGCACTTGGGCGATCAAGGCTTGCTTGATGTGACCGTCACGCCAGTTCGACAGCAGCTCCGTGGTCGGCGCCTGCGCCGCCAAAGCCTGCTCGCGAGCGGGGTAGTCCACCGGCCGGCGGTTGTCCGGATCGACCAGGCTGAAGTCCCAGAACTCGTTGCCTTGATACAAATCCGGCACTCCCGGCACCGTCATGCGCAGCAAGGTTTGCGCCAAGCCGTTGAGCGCGCCGGCTGCGGCAATGCTGTTGACCGTTTTGCTCAACGCCGCGCGCAGCAGTTCACCTTCTTCACCGTTGAGGAGTTTTTCGGTGAATGCCTGCGCGGCGTTTTCATAGGCTTCGTTCGGCGCGCTCCAACTGCTTTGCAGCTTGGCTTCACGCAGGGCTTTCTGTTGCCATTGCCAGATGCGTTTGGCGTAGTCGGCAAAACCTGCCTGATCGCCGTCATGCAAATCCAGCGGCCAACTGCCGAGCAGCGCCTGATAGAGAATCAGCTCATCACCGGTCGACGGCATTTGCTCGTCAACGCGCACAGGGCGGGCGAGGGCGCGCCACAGTTCGATCTGTTCGGCGTACCAGTGGCTGCGCTCGCTGAGTACCGCGAGGCGCGCGCGGGTGTCTTCGCCGCGTTTGTGGTCGTGGGTGGCAGTGGCCAGCAGGTTGTCGGGGAATTGAGCCAGGCGCTGCAGATTGATCTCGTGGAAATCGCTGACCGGCGCGCTGAACTGCTCGGTGTTGTAGCCGACGTCATTGCGCGACAGCAGCACGGCCGAACGATACAGCGCGGTGTCTTCCACGGCTTTGGCGGCCGCCGGCGAAGTCAATTGCTGGAAGCGCACGCAGGCATGTTTGAGGATTTTGCGCGAGCGTCCGCGTGGCTTTTGTCGCCATGGCGTGCCGCCGAGCCACGCAGCGACACAGTCGAGCACCGGCCAGTCGCCTTCGCCGAGAGTCTGCCGCGCACCGTCCATGGCCTGCTGAAAAAACACGTCATCCTGCGCCGAGCGACCCATCGCGCTGATGTAGGTGCGATACACCGGGAAATGCACAATCAACGCCTGTAGTACGCGGCGAATTGCGCCGAGGGTCAAGTCGCGGGTCATCAGGTCATCGCGGGCCACTTGCAGCAGCGCTTGGGCAACGCTTTCGCAATCGCTGGCCAGCGAGCCATTGAGGATCTGCTGACGCGCCAGTTGTGCTTCTTCGATAAACGCTGCGGGGCGTTCGGTGCGGCGCTGCCACAAGTCACCCAGTACGAATTCGCCGTCCGGATCGTGTTGCAGCAACGACAGCTGATTCATGAATTCGTAACCGGTGGTGCCGTCCACCGCCCAGTCGCGGCGAGGGGTTTCGCCGGCACCGAGGATTTTTTCAATGTAGATCGGTAGATGCCGTCCCGGCGCCAACAGGTCAACACGCCGACGCAGTTTGCGGCAGTAACCGCGCGGATCGGCGAGGCCGTCGATATGGTCGATGCGCAAACCGTCGACCAACCCTTCGGCGATCAACTGAAAGATTTTGCCGTGGGTCGCTTCGAACACCGCCGGACGTTCGACGCGCAAACCACCCAACTCATTGATGTCGAAGAAACGCCGCCAGTTGATGTCGTCAGCCGCCGTGCGCCAACTGGCGAGGCGATAGCTCTGGCGCTCCAGCAACTGATGGAGCTTGTGGAAGCCTTCCTCAGTAGTTGAGTCGTAATGCTCCAGATTGCGCTGGATGGCTTCAAGGATCTGCGGATCTCTGGCCAGTTGCCGCAGTTCTTCCTTCAGCGGGCCAGCCAGTGAATGGGCGTTGGTCTGATAGCTGAGGGCACTGAAATGATCGGCGAGCGATTTCAGCGCATCTTCCGGTTTGAGCAATTCGCCGTAATCGTTCGGGCAGATCGGGAAGCGGTGATCGTAATGCTCGACGTGGAAGCTGCCGTTCTGCGCATTGAAATGCAGTCTAAGCGTGCCTTCCTGCAACGCGACACCGTAATCGCTGCCGAGAAACGGCAGCAGCAACTGGCCTTCCATCAAGGGGTCCGGCGAGTGCCACTGAATGTCAAAGAACTCGCCGCAGGGGCTCAGGCGTCCCCATTCCAGCAGATCCAACCACCATGGATTGTCACTGCCGCCAACCGCCATGTGGTTGGAGACGATGTCGAGGATCAGGCCCATGTCGTGTTCGCGCAGGGCGCCGACCAGGTTCCGTAGCGCGGGTTCGCCGCCGAGTTCCGGGTTGACCTGAGTCGGATCAACCACGTCGTAGCCGTGCATCGAACCTGCCCGCGCCGCGAGCAGTGGTGAGGCGTAGATGTGGCTGATGCCCAGACGGGCGAAATACGGCACCAGTGGCACCGCTTGTTCAAGGGTGAAGCCTTTGTGAAATTGCAGGCGCAGGGTGGCGCGCAATGGCTGGATGAGCGCCTGATTCATTGGTCACGCTCGGCTGCCTGAAGGCGTGCGCACGCCAATAGTTCAAGACGCCGCGCTGCATCCGCACCGTCGAGCAAAGCTTCGCTGGCGCCGGGCAGGCGCCGCGACCAGTTCGGATGCGTATCGATCGTGCCTGGCAGATTGGCTTGTTCGTCGATGCCCAGCGCGTCTTCCAGCGGTAGCAACACCAGCGGCGCGCGAGTATGTCCGAGGAAACGCACGCTGGCGTCCACCACCTGATCGGCCTCGTGGGACTCTTCGCGAAAGTTCTGCGGGTCTTGGCTCAACGCTCCGCGCAGGCCTTCACGTTCCCGTTGACGATGCCGGCGCCATTCGATTTCGCCGTTGGCATCGACAAAACCCAGTCGCGAATTCCAGTCGATGTCGCGGCCATGCCACCAGCCGTTTAGCGTCGGCAGATCGTGAGTGCTGGTGGTCGCCAATGCGTTATCCGGCCAGTCGAGAATCGGTTTGAAACGGGTGTTGTCCTGTTCGAACAACAGCACGCGCATTCCGAGCATGGAGCGGGCGATGAGTTTTTCCTGGAGACCGTCGGGTACGGTGCCGAGGTCTTCGCCGAGCACAATCGCTTGATGACGATGGGATTCAAGCGTCAGCAAGCGCAACAGATCGTCCACCGGGTAATACAGGTAGGCACCGTCGGCCGGTGCCGCGCCGTTGGGAATCACCCACAGGCGTTGCAGGCCCATGACATGGTCGATGCGCAAACCGCCGGCGTGGGCGAAGTTCGCGCGCAGCATTTCGATGAAGGCACGAAAGCCGTTGCGGATCAGGCCTTCGGGGGAAAACGCGGAAATCCCCCAGCCCTGACCGGAGCGATTAAGAATGTCCGGTGGCGCACCAACGGTGAGCGAGGCGAGCAGTTCGTCCTGAAAGCTCCAGGCCTGACTGCCAGCGCCATCGGCACCCACGGCAAGGTCGGCGATCAGGCCGATGCCCATGCCGGCGCTACGCGCGGCGGTTTGCGCACGCTCCAGGCATCGGTGGATCAGCCATTGGCAGAACGCAAAGTAACCGATGCGCTCAGCATATTCTTCGGCAAACGCTTCGAGGGCGGCGCCGCGCGGGTCGTGCCAATGTTCCGGCCATTCGCGCCAGTCGAGGCTTTCGCCACGTGCGGCGCGCATTTCCTGGATGGCTTCGAAGCGGCAGTGGTTTTCCAGTGCCTCGCCACCAGCATGACGAAAACTGGCGAAGTCCGGGTGCAACGGGTGATCGCCCGCAGTGAATCCGTCGTACAGGGCTTGCAGCAGTTTGAGCTTGGCCTCGGCAGCGGCGGGCCAGTCGATCAGTTTCAGGTCTTCCAGTTTCGCAAACTGCTCGGCCAGACCAGCGCTGTCGATCGCATCGCGCAAAGCCCGTTCACCGAGAATTGTGCCGGGTGCGGCATACAGGGAATTGAGAAACAAACGGCTGGATGGCGAATATGGACTGTAGCGCCCGGTGTCGGCGCTGAACATCGCGTGCAGCGGGCTGATCGCCAGGGCGTCTGCACCGCGTTCACCGGCCACCCGCGCCAGTTCTTCCAGTGCCTGGGTATCGCCGAAGCCACCATCGCCGGAGCGACGAAGGCCATATAGCTGCACGCTGAGCCCCCAGGCTCGAGGGATCGGATTGTCGACCGCGTCGCCGACGCTGAAGCAGCGCTCAGGCGCCACGGCGAGGGTGAAGTATTGATCGTCAATGTGAACCTGTTGATAGCCGACCGGGATCAGGCCGGGCAGTACCGACTCGGAATCGAGTTTCAGGTTCATGCGCGAACCGTCTTCGAGGTGGATCTCACACGGGGTTTCAGGTTTGAAATAACGCGCAAGGTCAACTCCGACGCCGACATCACTGGTCAGCAGCGGCGGCAGGTGACGGTCTTGCTGGACCTGTTGCAGTTCAAGCAGGCTGGCGTCGATTTCCTGGGAGGTGCTGGCAGGGTGGCCAAGGCCGATCAGGACATTGCGCAACACCGCCGGGGCGACTTTTTGCGGGCGGCCGTTGGCGTCGATCCAGTCGACGGCCAGGCCGGCTCTGCTTGCAAGAATTTCCAGTTGCGCATCGCTCATAGGCGCTCTCCATCCAAAGGTTACAAAGGGGTTGCGGCCGTGAGGCTGACAAGCGCGCAATACGGGGGCAGCAGGCCCTCATCCGACAGTTCGACGGCAGGTGGCTTTTGAAAAAGCCACACTGCGCCGGTCCGTGGAGGGTTGACCACCGCCGTATCACTGAGGTTCAGGTCGATTCGCAGCTCACTGCCATCGCCCAGGCGCCAACGTGCGCTGACGGCGCCATGGCCGAGCATTTGCGCTCCCAGCGCCTGAGTACCAGACAGGTGGGGGATGATGTGTTTATGGCGCAATTGCAGGAGTTGCCGGTATAGCGCGAGGGTTTGCTGTTGCAGTGGCGTGCCGTCACCAATCAGCCGTGGCTGTGAGGCATGGAAGGTTTGTTCGGCGTTAGGATCGGGAATTTGCTCGCGTTTGTGCGGATCGTTGAAGGCGCCGAACGCGGCGAATTCATTGCGCCGGCCCTCGCGTACCAACTCCGCCAGTTCGCCGTGATGGCTGGTGAAGAACTGGAACGGCTGCTCGGCGGCAAACTCGTCGCCCATGAACATCATCGGGATCATCGGTGACAGCAGCAACAGCACGGTTGCTGCCTGCACCGCGCGGGGATCGGCCAGTTGATGCAGGCGCTCGCCAAAGGCGCGGTTGCCAATCTGATCGTGGTTCTGCAGGAACAGGACAAACGCGGTCGAAGGCAGGTGTTCACTCGGTTCGCCCCGGGGTTCGCCGTGGCGGGTGATGTGGCCCTGAAACACGAAGCCCTGACTCAGACAACGCACCAATTGTTCGGTGGGTTGCAGGGCATAGTCGGCGTAATAGGCATCGGTTTCGCCGGTCAGCAACACATGTAAAGCGTTATGGCCGTCGTCGTTCCACTGCGCGTCGTAATCATTCTCCAGCAGGCTCGATTGATTGAGCTCGTTTTCCACGGTCAGCCAGACATGACGGGTCGGGTCGATCTGCTGGCGGATGCGCTGGGCCATGTCACTGAGAAAGTCCGGATCTTCGATGGCGTGCACCGCGTCCAGGCGCAGGCCGTCGAAGCGGTATTCGAGCAGCCACATCAATGCGTTTTCGATGAAAAACTCGCGCACCTCGGTACGTCGAAAATCGATCGCCACGCCCCACGGGGTATGTTTGTCCTCGCGAAAGAAGCCTTTGGCGTAACGGTGCAGGTAATTGCCATCGGGGCCGAAGTGGTTGTAGACCACATCGAGAATCACCGCCAGACCGTGGCCGTGAGCGCTGTCTATCAGGTGCTTGAGTTGTTCCGGTGTGCCGTAGGACGCTTGCGGCGCATATGGGAGGACGCCGTCGTAACCCCAGTTTCGATCACCCGGGAACTGCGCCAGCGGCATCAGTTCGATGGCGGTGACACCCAGCTCAACCAAGCGTTGCAAGTGCTGTTCGACCTCGGCAAACCCGCCAAGCGCACCGACGTGCAGCTCGTAGATCACCGCTTCGCTCCACGGCCGACCGCGCCATTCGGTGTGTCGCCACTGATAGGCCAGCGGATCGACTACCACGCTGCGGCGGTCGAGATCGCCGTCCTGTGCTCTGGAGGCCGGGTCGGGCACCTCAAGTTCGCCATCGATGTTGTAGCGGTAACGCGTGCCCGCCGGGCAACGGGTCTTGATCACAAACCAACCATCGGCCTGCGGTAGCATCGGCAGTGACTGTCCGTCCTCCAACTCCACGCTGACGTAAAACGCATCCGGCGCCCACAGCGCAAATTGTGTGTGTTCGGCGTCCTGCATGATCGCGCCGTGGGGCCAGTTCTCTTGGGTCCGTAACGGCATCGTGGAAAACTCCCTGATTATTTGTGGTGTGCTTTACCCAGCGCCTTGGCGACCAGTTGTTCATAGAGTTCAGCGTAGGGTTCGACCGCTTTACACCAGTTGAATGGCGCGGCCATGGCCCGGCAACGCATGGCGTTGAGCAGTTCGGGAAAGGCAAAGACCTTGAAGGCGCGGCTCAGGGCTTCGCGGTAGCTGTCGGCGGTGGACTCGTCGAACAGGAACCCGGTGACGCCGTTTTCGATGGTGTCGGCCAACCCCCCGGTGTTGCGTGCTACCGGCAACGAACCGAAGCGCTGGGCGTACATCTGGCTCAAGCCGCATGGCTCGTAACGCGAAGGCATCAGCAAGAAATCGCTGCCGGCAAACATCCGGCGGGCGTCGGTTTCGTTGAAGCCGATGCGTACGCCGACCTGGCCAGGAAAGCGCAGCGCCAATTCGCGCATGGCTTGCTCTTCTTCCGGCTCGCCACGACCGATAATCGCGATCTGGCCGCCGTTCTGTACGATGTACTCGGAGACTGCCTCGGTCAGGTCCAGGCCTTTCTGATAGACCAGGCGCGAGACCACGGCGAACAACGGGCCTTCGGAGTCTTTCAGCCCGAACAGGTCACGAACGTGAGCGGCGTTGACTGCTTTGCCTTCCCAATCGCCAATGGCGAAGGGCGCGAATAGATGTGGGTCTGTGGCCGCGTCCCAGCTCTCATCAATCCCGTTGGGGATACCGCTGAGCAAACCCTGCTGGGTCTTGGCGGCGAGAAAGCCGTCGAGGCCGCAGCCGAAATCCGGGGTAGTGATTTCCTGTGCGTAGGTGGCGCTGACTGTGGTGATGTGGCTCGAATAGGCCATCCCCGCCTTAAGGAACGACATCTTGCCGTAGAACTCCATGCCTTCCTGTTGCAGGGCATGGTTCGGAATGCCGAGCTCGGGGCAGGAGCCGAGGCTGGTGACGCCTTGATAGGCCAGGTTGTGAATGGTGAACAGTGTTGGCGTGCGCTGCCCGCGCCAGTGCATATAGGCAGGGGCCAGACCGGCCGGCCAGTCATGGGCGTGCACCAGATCCGGGCACCAGTGAATCTGGGCCAGATTGGCGGCGATATCGGCAGCAGCCAGACCCAGGCGAGCAAAGCGAATGTGGTTGTCTGGCCAGTCGCGACCGTTGTTGGCGCCGTAGGGCGAACCTTCGCGCTCGTAGAGCTCAGGGCAGATCAGCACGTAGATCACCAGCCCGTCCGGCATGTCCATGCGTCCGATCTTGCACGGTGGCAGCGCGGCGTGGCCGCCGAGTTCGCCGATGATATGGATCGGGTTTTCGCTGTGCATCACCTGCGGATAACCGGGGATCAACACCCGCACGTCGTGCAGATGGGCCATGGCGCGGGGCAGGGCGGCGGAAACGTCACCCAGGCCGCCGGTCTTCACCAGATCTGCGATTTCCGAGGTCACGAACAATACTTTTTTCTTGTTGGGATTCTGACTCGCGACCGGAGTCAGCGTCTTGGTGCCGGGGACGCTGATCGATCGGCTGCCGGGAACGCTGACGGTACTCGATTCGCCTACTGCCTGCTGAGCACGCTCTCCCTGAATATCCAATGCCGCACTGATCATATGAATCTCCCGTCTCGTTGATCTGATTCTTGTCTTGAACAAGCGATGTCCATGGCCAAGTCCTGTGGCCGGGCGCAAACGCGCCTCGCATCGGTGAGCAAACGCTACCCAACACGCGCTAGCAGAATGGGTGGTGAGGCCATTGCAAGGAATGAACCAGTCGCGTTCCCCCTGCCTTTCAGATGACCCGCCGTCTTCAGCAAAAGTTTCGATTATTTTGCTGTGGTGTGACCGGCCGGTTTCGCCCCGCGAAAATGAGTCTAGGCCAGATCCTAGAGCGGGCGAGGGGGAATGGGTAAATTGTTCGACAATCGGTTGGCGAGGCACGGAAACCGTGGTGTGAGGATGCAAACGCACCGACGAAGTGCAGGTTTTTTTCGGCAGATGGGTCAAAACGGTGACTGATCGGTCACGATTTTGTGCTGGTGGGGAGAGAGGGTGCACTGTTGTGGTGCGGGCAGTTATTGATTTGGATGACTGCATGGCTCCTGTAGGAGCTGTCGAGTGAAACGAGGCTGCGATCTTTTGATCCTGCTTTGTAAAGATCAAGATCAAAAGATTGCAGCCTTCGGCAGTTCCTACAGGGTTTCAGTTCAATAAACGAACCGGGTTGCCCGCCGACCAGCCTTGTATATCCTCGATCATCTGCGAAAAGAACTGCGCATAGTTCTGCCGACTGACATACCCCACGTGCGGTGTCGCCAGCACATTGTCCAGCGTGCGGAAAGGGTGCAGCGCGGGCAGTGGCTCCTGATCGAATACATCCAGCGCTGCCCCGGCAATACGCTGTTTCTGCAAAACCTTGATCAGCGCCGCTTCATCGACGATAGGCCCGCGAGCCGTGTTCACCAACAGTGCAGTCGGTTTCATCCAGCCCAGCGCCTGCGCATCGACCAGCCCGCGACTGCGTTCGCTGAGTACCAGATGCACCGACAGCACATCGGCCTGTTCGAACAGTTCCTGCTTGCTGACATAGGTCACACCGACCTGTGCCGCACGTTCGGCCGTGAGGTTTTCGCTCCAGGCGATCACCCGCATGCCGAACACCTGGCCAAACTGCGCCACTCGCTGACCGATACTGCCCAGGCCGAGAATACCCAGCGTCTTGCCGTGCAGATCGCCGCCAAGACCTTGCTGCCATTGGCCTTCGCGCAGCGAATTGACTTCGTTCACCAGATTGCGCGTGGCCGCCATGATCAGCGTCCAGGTCAGTTCGGGCGCGGCGTGTTTGTAGCTGTCGGTGCCGCAGACCTTGATACCCAGTTTTGCCGCTGCCTGCATGTCCAGCGCGGCGTTGCGCATACCACCGGTCACCAGCAACTTGAGATTGGGCAAGCGCTTGAGCAGGTCTTCATCGAAGCGCGTGCGTTCGCGCATCACGCAGATCACCTGGTACTTGCCCAGCCGTTCGGCGAGCTTGGCGTTGTCCGCCGGGTAATCATGTTCGAATGTCACTTCACCGATGCTGTCGAGGACCGACCAGTCGACCACGTCGCGGGCCACGTCCTGCCAGTCATCGATTACCGCAATCTGCACCGCCATCAGCGCTACCTCATCAACGAACGGGATTGGTCTTGTCCAGCCAGCCGAGCAGTGCCTTGTGGAACTGCTCGGGTTCTTCCATCTGCGGAGCGTGGCCCATGCCGGGGAACTCCACCAGTGTCGACTGCGGGATCAATTTGGCCACTTGTTTGCCGAGCACGTCGTAGTGACCGATTTGCGCTTTCACCTCTGGCGGTGCCAGATCCTTGCCGATGGCGGTGGTGTCGGAGGTGCCGATGAGCAGCAGGGTCGGCATCTTCAGGTCCTTGAACTCGTAGTACACCGGCTGGGTGAAAATCATGTCGTAGATCAGCGCCGAGTTCCAGGCCACCTGGGTTTTGCCCGGGCCTTTGCTCAGGCCTGCGAGCATGTCGACCCAACGGTCGAATTCCGGTTTCCAGCGGCCATCGTAGTAAGTGGTGCGCTCGTAGTCGCGGATGCCTTGGGCAGTGACTTTGAGTTCGCGCTGATACCACTGATCCACCGTGCGATACGGCACGCCGAGGGCTTTCCAGTCTTCCAGACCGATCGGGTTGACCAGTGCCAGTTGATCGACCTGATCAGGGAACAACAGCGCATAACGGGTGGCGAGCATACCGCCGGTGGAATGGCCAAGGAGAGTGGCTTTCTGGATGCCCAGCGCTTTGAGCAATTGCTGAGTGTTGGTCGCCAATTGCTGGAAGCTGTACTGATAGTTGTCCGGTTTGCTGGAGGTGCAGAAACCGATCTGATCCGGGGCGACCACACGGTAACCCGCCTCGCTCAGGGCCTTGATCGAACTGTCCCAGGTCGCCGCGCAAAAGTTCTTGCCGTGCATCAGCACGACGGTGCGGCCGTTGGCCTTGCCGTGGGCGGCGACGTCCATATATCCCATCTGCAGGGATTTACCCTGTGACTGGAAGGCGAAATGTTTAAGCGTGTAAGGGTATTCAAAGCCCTGCAACTCCGGGCCGTACGCCGGGCCTTCGGCCGGGGTGGCTGCAGCATGGGCAAACAGGGGCAGGGCGGCGGTAAGGAACAAGCCCGGCAGCCAACGGGAAATCGTGACAGACATAAGGTCAAACTCCGTTTGAAATCGGCCGATGCTGAAATGGCCGGATTAGGGCGACGTTAAACACAGGCAATCTCCGGGCCTGAATGTTCAACCGAGCCAGCCCAGCGTCAGCATGGCCAGTACGGCATAACGTGCGCCTTTGGCGAGGGTGACGATCAGCAGGAAACGCCCGAGCGGCTCGCGCATCACGCCCGCAATCAGGGTCAGTGGATCGCCAATGATCGGCAGCCAACTGAGCAACAGCGACCAATGCCCGTAACGCTCATAGTGCTTGCGAGCCGTGGCCATGTGCCTGGCGCTGACCGGAAACCAGCGTCGATCCTGAAAACGCTCCAGCTCCCGGCCCAGCCACCAGTTGACCAGCGAGCCGAGCACATTGCCCAGCGTCGCCACCGCCAGCAGACCCCAGAGCCAGTAACGGTCGCTGACGATCAACCCTACCAGCAAGGCCTCCGACTGTAGCGGCAACAGCGTCGCCGCGCCGAATGCCGCAAAGAACAAGCCGATGTAAGCAGCGCCCATCAATGGGCCGGGTAGTCCGCCACCACCACGTCAGCGCCGTCCTTTTTCAGGCCGATCACTTGATAGGCATCGCTCATGCCGTCCATTTCCATGCCGGGTGAGCCCATCGGCATGCCGGGTGCGGCAACGCCGAGCAGATCGTCACGCTTGCTCAACGCCAATACCTGTTCGGCCGGCACATGGCCTTCGACGAATTTGCCGTTGATGATGCCGGTATGGCAGGAGGCAAGGCGCGGCGGCACGCCATGTTGTTTCTTGAAGCTGCTCATGTCGCTTTCGACGTGGTCTTCGACTTTGAAACCGTTGGCTTCCAGGTGGCTGATCCATTTTTTGCAGCAGCCGCAGTTCGCGTCGCGATGCACTTCAATGGGGATCAGGTCGGCGGCTTGCGCCAACGAGGAGATGAACAGGGCGCTCAGGGCGACCAGGCGCAGGTGGGTTCGCATGATGGGCTCTCGACTTGGATGGCAGCCAAAAAGAACGCAGTTTGACCGAATTATCCTGTCTCGCATCAACGCAATGTTACAAGTTGATACAGCGCAGGCTGGCAGGATGATCGTAGATCAACCCTGACAGCCTGCTGAGCGAGAGATTACAAATTTGTCAGAGACTCAACTTACCTTGAACCGCCCCATGATCGCACTCACGCGACTATTGGCTTCCAGCAGCTGACGGGTGTTGAGTTCGCTGGCCTGGCCGCTTTGCACCAGTTCATCGACCATGTGCCGGATCTGCACCATGCTGCGGTTGATCTCTTCGGTCACTGCACTCTGTTGCTCGGCGGCGGTGGCGATTTGTGTGCTCAGGCTGTTGATGTGGCTGACGGAGCCGGCCATTTCATCCAGCCCGGAGTTGACCCGTGCCGTGGCATCGGCGGCCGATTGGCAACTGGCTTGGGTGTTTTCCATGGCACTGACCGACGAACTCACCCCTTGGGTCAGGCGAGTCAACATCTCGTTGATTTCCGATGTGCTGGCCTGGGTGCGGGCGGCAAGGGCACGCACTTCGTCAGCCACTACGGCAAAGCCACGACCCTGCTCGCCGGCACGGGCCGCTTCGATGGCGGCGTTGAGGGCCAGCAGGTTGGTCTGCCCGGCAATTGCGCCGATCACCCCGAGGATCTCGGTGATGCGCTGGGCGTCCTGTTGCATGTTTTCAACTTTGTGGGTGGCGCTGGCCACTTCGTCGATCAACGCCACCACGCTGTTGGTTGCTTCGCCCACCACCACCCGCGAACGGTCGGCGTTTTCGTTGGCGCGCTGGGTGAACGCGGCGGTTTCAGCGGCGTTCTGCGCCACGCTCTCGGCGGTCGAACTCATTTCGGTGATAGCGGTAACGGTCTGATCGGTTTCCGAGGCATGCCGTAACAGGATCTGGCTGGTGTGCGCCGAAGTGCGCTGCAGGTTGTCCAGACTCGACGCCATGGCGCCGGTGGCCTGGGTGACCTCGCCGATCATGTTTTGCAGGTAAGTGATAAAGGTGTTGACCGAATGGCCGATGGCGCCGAGTTCGTCTTCGGCGCGGATGGTGATGCGTCGGGTCAGGTCGGCATCGCCGCTGGAGAGCAGGTCGATGTTGGCTTTCAAGGCTTTCATGCGCTGCACCAACTGGCGAATCGCATAGAGTTGCAACAGCACCAGCAGGATCACCATCGGGATCTGCAACAGGCTCAGCGTGCTGAGCACGTCGTCGCGCTGGGCGGTGAGCATTTTCGTCGGCAGGGCAGTGGCGAGGAACCACGGCGTGCCTTCGATCGGGCGCATGAAGAAGGTGCTGGCTTCACCGTTGTTGTCGAACTCGACACGTTGCGCCTGATCGCGGTTTTGCAGGCCGGTTTTGACTTGACTGGCGAAGGTGGAGCTGGCGGCCAGTTCGCTGATGTTCTTCAGCACGATCGGGCCACTGATGCGCGAACTGTTGCTGATGATCTTGCCGTCGGCCTCGACGATCAGCATTTCAGCGTTGAGGTCTTTTTCCTTGCGAGCCACCAGGTCATTGAAGAAGCCCAGTGTCACGTCGATGGTCGACACGCCCCAGGCGTTGCCGTTCTTCTGAATGGCCATGGCGCAGTTGGTGCGCGGCTCGGCGCTGGCGTCGTCCTTGTAGGCCGCGGCCCAGGCGCACTGACCGCGTGGCGTAGCCATGCCGCCCTTGTACCAGCTCTGGTCGTAATAGTTGGGGGCCGCGTCACTGTTCCAGAACGTGTTGACCGCCAGTTTGCCCGAGGCATCGCGGTGCCAGAAGGTGCTGAACTTGTTGCGCCCGGTTTCACGTTGGCCCGGTAGAGGCCAGATGCCGCCGCCGAACACCTTCAGCTCGCCGTACTGATCCACCAGACCTGGCAACACCGAGTCGATGGCCGCGCTGTCGAGCAGTGGGATGGTCTGGGTGATGCTGCGCTGTTGCGCCTGAACCTTGTTCAGTTCGCCCTGAATCTGTTCGGCGACTTCGGCGATGCGGTTGAGCACTACCTGTTCTTCGGTATGACGCAGCTTGGGAGCGACCAGTTGGCTGATGCCAACCACGGTCAGTACGGACAACAACAGAATGAACAGAACCAGAAACAGCGTGTAGCGAGCCTGAATGGTGCGGAATGCGGGCATGGAGACCGGTCCTTGAGCTGCGTTTCTTATTAGGGGGCGTGGGGTAAACAGTGGGGGTATGCCTAACGTATCGTCGCTATATCGAGAAGCTTTAGGTACAGACGTACTAAAAAGACGCGACCCGATGGCCGGGAGGTATCCGGGTTGATACATACAAACTAACCAGGCGGTTCGTTAGTGCAAAAAGCCTAATGAAAATTGTCTGGAAGAGAACTTGCGGGCCAGCATTTACGGGCGTTTGTCGATTTGTATCGAGAATGTACAAGAATTGTAAACGGATGCATGAAAAGAGTTGGTGCCATTAGTTGGCCGGTAGATACTTCTGCGCATTCAAGTCGATCAAAAGGACATTTTCATGCTCGTCTTCCAAGGAGCTTACCCATGACTATCGGCTACACCGGAGCCTGGCAAAGCAAGGCAGGTCTGTTGGTACAGGACACCGGTACTCGCGGAAAACCGGTAACGCAAAGCGCCAAGGTCAAGCAAATGCTGAACCTGGTGGGCAATGATCCCAACGCGCTCAACATCGCTGAAATGGACAGGCAAAAGCTGCACAAGAACGTCAAGGGCTTCGATCCGGAAAACGTCTCGGCCAAAAGTCTGGGCAATCTGAGTGCTTTTCTGCGCGGACGTGGATTGATATCCGAGATCACCGCCATGACGCTGCTTAATGCTGGCGACAAGTTTGATCGGTTCGGCGTGCCGAAAGACCCCGACGCCAAGTTCAACGCGCTGGAATATTTCGCCACGCAGTTGGATACCATCCAGACCAACAACATCAAGGGCGACAAGTACGCCAATGGCCTGATCCCTGAATACAAAAAGGCCATCTATGTGTTGCAGAACCTCAAGACCTACGGCATGGGTAATGGCCGCAGCGTAGCAACACCGAACGATAAGGGTATCAGCGCCAAGGCCTGAGTTTTGAAAACGGCCCGGTCGCCAGGAGCGGGCCGTTTTTTCAATGCCAGGTGTCTGCGGTTTGCAGTTGCATCTGATCGTGCAGACGTTGCATGTTCGGGCAGTGCAGCGCCAGCGCACGCGGGTGCATACCCCGATGGAAAAGCGCCAGCCATCCCCCTTCATTTCCGTCAACGGGTGCCAGCCCGGTAAACACAAATCCAATGGCCGCCAGTCTGTCCAGGTCGCGGGCAAAGTGCTGCGACAGCCCGAGCCGGATAGAAATCAACCAGTGCTGCGGCAGTCGCCGTATCTGTTTTAGCAGGACAGGGTCCAATTCCTTGATTCGCATGTCATGCCGATTGGCGTGTTGTTCAAGTTGAATCGCCGGGCCACGCCATTGAATCATTTGCTCCTGTGTACCGAATACCCGACACAGATGCTGCATGAAGGCCCGGCAACTGGCCGGCCAGGTCTGCCTGGGCAAAGGGCGTTGATAGCCGTCGATGACGCGACAGCCCAGGACAATCGATTCAGGCGCCGGGCTACCGAACGGTGAGGGCACGTAATCCGGCAACAGTCCGGTGTTGTGGAAGCCGAGGGTGGTTGCCATGCGTTGCGTGTACGGATGATGGGTCACCTGTTTGATTGATACGTCGTGACAGCCAAGCGCTTGTGCGTGCGCCAGCAGTTGCTGGCCCAGGCGCGTGGCGATGTTTTGCCCGCGGGTATCAGGATGTACGGCGCTCAATGCCAGTTCGGCGGTGTACGAGTTTGTGTCGCGAAACAACGTGGCGTGGCCGCGAATCTGTTGCCCGACCACGGCGACAAGCGAGTGCCAGCGCTTGTCGGCGTGGTTCTGGCTGATCAGATGCGGCAGGTACACATGGGGCTGCACGTAATGGTCGCCATAGACTTGCCGGAAAAGTTGGCTGACGGCCGTCGCATCGGTTTCGCGATAGTTACGCAGGATCAACTGTTCCATCGGCCAACTCCTTGTCGTTGTGTTCGTAGCGGCGCAAATCCAGCACGCGCAGGCATTTGCCCGAGCGAGGATGGCGTGGCAGATCTTCAAGCGTGCAACAGCGCACTTGCAGATCCAGAAGTTGGTCTGCCTGCAGTTGCGTGATCAACGGGTACAACTCGATAAGCCCGGCCTCCAGCCCCAGGTTGACCTCGGCCATGGTGGTGGATTGGGCGGTTGCCACCCATTTGAGGCTCAATACGTCCTTGTGCGCGACCTGTTCTATGACCAGTTGCCAGTCGTCACTGGCGGCGGTGCGTCGAACCAGTTCGGCGAGTTCATCAGGGATCAGCGACAAAATACCCACCCGCACCCTTTGGCTGTTCGCGCTGCGGCCCTTGAGTGCGAATTTGCGCTGCGCAGTGCCGGCGGGCTCGCGCCAGCAGGCACGGTCGCCAACCGGGTAACGAATCAACGGCATCAGGCGCCGGTTGAAGTTGGTGATCACCAACAAGCCCGCGTGATCGCACGCCTCGATCACCTCACCGGACTGTTCGTCGATGATCTCCAGAAGGGCGTGACCGTCATGCATGCGATGCCCGCCATCGGCACAGTCGCGATGGTTAGCGCCGATGAAGCCGGCATCGACGCTGGCGTAACCGATAGAGCTGATGCGCGCATTGGGAAACGCCCGGTTGAGGAGGTGGCGCTGTGAAGCAAACAGACTTTCTCCACCATAGAGCAGGGTATCAACGCCGGGCAGTGTCTGCCCCCGATGCTTGAGCCAGCTCGCAAAAGTCAGCAGGTGGGCGGGCAAGCCTGCCAGCACATTGATCCGATTCTGCATGATCGCTTCGGCCAGAACGGCCGAATCGACATCGCCAGTGAATGGAAACTCGGTGATATTTTCAGCCACATTTGCAAGGGAGTCGTGGATGAACAGGAAACTGGCGTAGAGATCACCTGCAAAGAACAGGTTGGCCACTCGGTCACCGGATTTGAATTGCCATTTCAGGCTGCTACCGAACTCACGCACCAACCGGCGCCATTCATCCCGGGTATACACCGAAAGTTTGCCTGCACTGTTTGAACCGCCGGTTTTAAATACCAGTGCCTGTTCTACCGATCCTGTCAGAACCGGCCAATGACTGAGGATCTGACTGTCGCTCCAATATTCAACCGGATCAATCAGGGGTAGTTGTGTGAGCGATGTAATTGTGTCGGAAATATCAGCGAAGTGTTTCCCATAGTAGTGCGAGTGATGACGAGCAAACGTTATCAACTCGTTTACGGAATCAGTTGTTTTCACAGCGTTCTCTTTTTCAATAAAGGGCTAATCGAATTCGTGGTTTTTATTGACGTCGCGAATCAATCAATAACGGTGTTTTGCCGCTGTGTTTGTTTCGCGTGAAGTTTTGCGTGGCGCAGACCTCAACTTCCAGAACCAACAGAGCGGTTTCAATAACGGTCGCCAGCGTCGGGTAATTTGCTAACCGGGCCCGGACTTCCTGTGCGTTGAGCTCGCTACGCAGTTGCATGCGCTCGAGGCCGTCGGGCGCATGATCGAGCAGCAGTTGAAACGGCACTTGCAGGTGCGACGCCAATTCGCTCAATGAAATGAAGTCGGTGCCGATGCGGATCAGCTTGCCGTGGCGTTGCAGCAGTTCGAAGCGCGGTGAGGTCAGTCCACAGGCGCAGGGGCCGGACAACCAGCGTCCGCTGTCACCGACGTCGTACCGCTGAACGTGCTGCCCTTCCCGTGCGATGGAGGTGAACAGCAGTCGGCCGATTTCATCGCCAGCGACGGGGCGATCATCGTCGAACGCGACGATTTCCAGATGCTGGGTGTCGGTCATCAGATGGAACACGCCATCGCCTGTCGCTTGGCAGGCGTGACCGAGGGGGCCGGCGTCGACGCTGCCGTAGATCGCCGAGCGGATGCTGGACACGCCGCAACTGTGCAGCAGTGTCCGGCTCTGTTCGCTCAGGTGCTCGCCGCCGAGATACACCTTGTCGATCCCGCCATAGGCTTGCAGTCGTTGCCGTTCGTTGAGGAACAGGCGGTGCAGAGTACTTGGCATACCCATCAGTACGGTCACGCGCTGATCGACGATCAGTTGGGCGATTTCACGGTAATCATCGTCGGTCGGGGCACCCATGGGCAGGTGCGTGATGTCGAGCAGTTCGAGCACTTTGGCAAAGCTCAGAAAGCCGCCGTACAGCCCGCCACAGAAGAACAGATTCATTACCCGATCCCGCGATGGGTCGAGGCCCGCGGCGAACAAACCGTCGGCGGTTGCGCGCATCTGTCGCTGGAAATCACGATGGCTGTAACCCGACAACGCCGGTGTACCGCTGCTGCCTCCCGAACGGAAATACAACTGGGCTTGTGCGTTGATCGGCTGGGCGATGAACGCTTCTTTGTTCATGATCGGCCGGCCGGGCAGCAACGCGGGCGTTGCCGTGCGGTCGAGGGTGACATGGTTTGCCAGCGCTGCGGCAGGCAAGCTGACAGACACGCGCCGGCTGAGCCGTTGCAACGCATAGACGCCATCGTGCGGTTCGCCGTCATAGCCATCGTGGATGCCGTCGACTGGCGCGATACGTGTCACACCGGCAGAAATCAACGTCCGGGCCAGTTCGCCGATGTGCGAGTCGGCGCACAGCAGGGCACAGCTTTGCAGGACATTGCGCCATGGCAGCAGAGAGGCAGTGATCAGCGCTCGGGGCACGGGATGCAGCAGCACACTGCGAAACAATGGCGAAGGACCGAGTTGGCGCTCATGTGCCCAGATCACCCGCCAGCCTGGTGCGCTCCAGACATGGCCGGTTTGATCGGCAAAACTTTGCGCCAGCCGGGACATTTGCATGTGCGTGGTGATTTGCGACGCCTCTTGAGGCGTGGGCAGCAGTGCCGGCCATTGCCCGCTGCGCCGTTCGAAAGCCGCAGCCAGGCGTTCACCGATGTCGCGCAGCACTGCCGGGTCGTCGCTGTCCACCAACAACCATTGCGGGCTTGAGCAGGCCTGCTGATCCAGCCGACAGACTTCATCCGCCACAGCGTCCAGGGCCTGCGGCGTGGCGGCATCGGCTGTCAGGTAGACGAAGCTGATGCGGTGTCCCCAATCGATCCAGCGGCAGCCCGCTGGAATCTGTTGACGAATCGCTTGCAGGGCCGATTCACCGCCCCAGGCCGCGACACCGTTGGCGCGTTGGCACAATCGGCCAATCTGCGCAGTGCCGACCGGCAATACGGCAACGTAACCGGCGAGTTGTCCGCTCGGGTCGCATTGCTGCAAAGCGTCGAGCAGTCGGGCGGTCAGATGCTGATCGCTGCTGCTGGGGCGCAACCAATTGACGTTGCCCGCCAGCAGGCTTTCCAGTACCGCGCAGAATGCCAGCAGCGGCGCGTTACCCGGGGTGATGTGCACCACCAACCCGAGCGGACTCCAGCATTCGAAGCGCGCTTGGCGATAATCGATCCGGCGCAAAGAGTCGGGCTGCGAGCCGAGTTCGCGTTGCAGTTTGACCTGCAATTTTTCCGCGGCGCAGAAGTCGATCAGGCTCTGTCGTTGTTCGGTATCGAGTGCAAACGCGTCGGGGGTGTCGCGCAATTGCTCGGCAAAGCGTGTGGCGGCCGTCACCACGGTGCTGCTTTCAAGCGGCGTACTCAGGTGCTGCGCAAGATCCTGTTGCAGGCATTCAAGTGCGTCCTCGAAGTTGTAGGTGTCGTGCAGATGCCCATTTATCAAATACATCTCAGTGCCCCCCCAGCAATTCGGCTGCCGCCATCGCGCAGCTTCTGCCCGCCGTTGTACCGGCGCGGCCATGCAGTTCGAACCAGTCGTTGGCCAGTCCACAGCCGCAACTCGCGCCGGGGTGTAGCGTGGCCAGGTCACTCATCACGACGGCATGCGCAGGGCTGGACGAGATGTAGGGTGAGACAAAGCTCAGCAATCCTTTTTGACCGTAGGGCAGGAGGGATAAATCTGCCGGATTGCGAACAAATACCTTCGAATAGACCGGGACATGGAAATGGTGCCGAGTACATTCGATGTAAGGCACGGCGTGCTCGACGGCGCCGTAGCCATCGCGACAACGGGACGTTTCAATGCCCAATTGCCGGTAGATGCGGGCATAGAGCTGCTGTCTGGGGATCTCGTCGGCGGCCTGGGTTTTCCAGCCACCACCGAAGAAGGCCAGCGAGTCTGCGGGCAATTGAATATTGCCCACGCCGGTGTCCTGCATGCGTTGCAGGGTTTGCCAGAGAAAGGCCGGAAAGCCGAGGATGCGCACCGGCAGACCTTCTTCGGCGAACGACTGCAAGGCCTGGATGACGCCGAACACGTCGAATTGATGCCCGTTACCATTGTTGCGCAGGGCGTAGACCACGCGATGGGGAGGGGCGAAACGACACAGAAACTGATCGGTGAACGAGGTCCCCAAGGTGATGCGACCTTGCGGCTCATAACTGAGCAGCAGGTAGTTGCACGGCGTGTCCGGGGTGTCCCAGCCGTAGTGACGGAAAATCTGCGCGACCATGAATTGGGCGGCGGCCAGGCTGCGCTCGTCATAGCGCATGCGACTTTTCTGGCCGCTGGTGCCGGAGGACGTCAATTCCAGAGCGTCTTCACCAACGCTGCTGAGCAGCAGTTTTTGTTTGAAGTAGTTGGCAAATATCGGCGGCAGGCGTGACCAGTCATCGAGACTCTGCAGATCGTGCGCGTCGAGTCCATTCGCATTCAACCAATGTTCGTAGCCGGGTGTGTGCTGGCAGTGAAACCGGCTGATTTCGGTCATGGCCTGGTTGAACAGGTCAGGCGGCACCGAATCCGCGCAATAGGGGTGTGTCAACGCGCAGAGCGCGTCACTTGAGGGTAAGTGGATCATCAATATTCCTTTATCGAATTGGACCGGAGGCGGTTTTTGCGCCATGCAAGAAGCCGTGCAGCAAGGGCAGGCACAACAGGCCGCTGAGCGCGGCACACAGGGCGAATAATTCAAGGCGAGTGCCACCGCCGATGGCGGCAATGATTGAGCCGCCGATGCCCATCACGGCAATCGAGATCATGCCGATCATGGCCGAGACCAGACCTTTGCTGTCGTCCGTGCTGAACAACGCCAGGCGATACAGCGCGGCATTGCTGATGCCCAGTCCCACGGCGTATAGCGCCAGACCGGCCACCACTGGCGCCAGGCCAGCGCCGAGCAACGCGCAGCCCATCAGCGCCAGCAGGCCCAGGCAGAGCGGCCAAAGCGCCAGTCGAATCAAGCGGGGTAGCGTGTGAGTGACCAGCAAGCGGTCGAGGATCAGATTCCCGGCAATAACGGCTGAGAAGATCGGGATTTGCCACAGGCCGTATTGCAGGGATGTCAGGCCCGACACCTGGATCAGCAGCAACGGCGACAGCCCGATCCACGCGATCAGCGGCAAGCTCATCAGGCCCAGCGCGAGGCTTGCGCCAAGGAACCTGCGGTTGCCGAGCAGGGCAAGGTAGCGCTGTCGCGTCTGAGCAACGGAGAAAGCGCGCGACGCTGGTTGGCACCCATCCCGGCGCACAACGCCTACGGTCTCCGGCATGCAGGCGTAAAGCCCCAGCCAGACGGCACCCGCTATCAAGCCCAGACCCAGAAACAATTCGCGCCAGGTCAACCATTCCAGCAGCAGGCTGCCGAGTAACGGGCCAAGTAACGGTGACAGCAGCGCGACATTGCCGAGCAGAGCCATCAGGCGCACGGCATCCGCCTCGCAGAATACTTCTTGGAGCGCCGGATAACTGACCGCCACGACAAAACCCAGGCCCATGCCTTGTACAAGACGCAGCAGATTGAACGCTTCAATGCTGTTGGTGATGAATGCCGCTGTACAGGACGCGGCGAACAGCGCGCAGCCGCAAAGCAATACCGGCCGTCGACCCCATTGGTCCGACACCGGTCCGATCAGCCATTGCAGGCAGACTCCTCCCAACAGATAAAGATTGAACGCGTAGGGAACATGATGGGCATCCGCTTGTAATTCTGCGGTGACGTTCAACATGGCCGGCATAATCAAGTCGCTGGCCATATAGGTCAGTAGTTCAAAAACGGTAAGCGCCAGACAAAAGCCGATCAATTGTCTGGGGCCGATTTTTATTAATGTTCTGTGCATGGACATCCCTGTTTAAAGTCTCGAAAGAGTTGCCAGAGACTAGGTGCAGATGTTCGCGTCGCCTAACGCTTTGCTGAGACATTAAATGTCCAATGCTTTCAGGTTGTTTAATGGATCCAATATTTCCGTAGTGCCGGAAGTTGCCGGCGGTTGGCAAGTTCCGAGGCAAAAAAATGCCCGCGAAGTGGCGGGCATTGTTTTCAAGTTGATCGGGGTTGTGGCGCTCCTGCCCGGTACATTTTTGGCCGGGCGGGCGGGGTGAGTTGTGCTGTTCTAGCGGTGTTGATAATAGCCAGGGCCTCCCTGGTAAAAACGATGATGATCGCCATGCCCACCGCCGTGGGGGAAGATGATGCAACCACTCAGGGTCAGCAGGGCGAGAACGGGAATCAGCCAGGTGATTCGACGCAGCATTTGAAAGTTCCTCATGGTAATGCCGTCATGAAGCCAAAACTCTTCATCGGCTGTAACATGAGACCCCGATTGCTGCGGCGCATCCCCGTAAAACGGTAAGTGCATGGCATGCAAGCGGATACAAACCGGATACATTCCAAAGTTTCAGGAAACCGCAATGACCCAGAAGCAACGCTTGATTTATTCGATTTTGATCGCCGTGTCTGTGCTGGCGATCATGCTCGGCCTGTCCTGGCTGCAAAACGCCGGGAAGATCGATGAAAAGACGTTCCAGTACATCGCCATTGGCGTGGCAGTGGTCGTGGTGATTATCAACGGCGTGATGCGCCGCAAGGTCAAACCCTGACGGCGATCGCCAAGCGCTTCAATCGTTGTTGAGGACGGCAGCAGCCTGTGGATGCAGGCTGTAGCTCTTGTCCGCATTGAAGGTGATCACCCCCTCGGCGCACAAACGTTTGAGCACTTCGCGCACACTGAGGAAGGACAGCGGAATATCCAGGTCCAGCAATTGACTGTGGACGCCGCGCACGCCCAGGCGACGGTCGCTTTGCGCCGCAACCAGCAGGGCATCGATGACTTTCAGACGAATCAGGCTGGTGCGCAGCCCGAAACTTTTCAGCAGCAGGCGGATGCGTTCGTTGCCGTGACGCTCGACGCGTTGCCCGAAATCGCTCGCGTGGGGGCTCATGGAAGCTCCTTTTGGGGCCTGGCTACCGTCCGTTGGTAGTTGCGAGTTGTACATGCGATTACTCCTTTTCAGAGCCTGATCGGGAAAGGTTTTTGTGAACTCTCTAAACAAGACGTATCAGCTCGACAAATCATGAAAGAAAAAATGTAGAAAATTTGTCGGAAATTCGTCTTTTGCTTGTAATCACTGCCTTAACGCCCTGTGGCGGGCTAAATTTTTTTTCTCCGGCTTCGTTCTCAGGACAGGCTCATTGCGCGTGGACGCGTGGGTGTTTCCAGAGTGGATCCGCTGCCCGGCATGTTTTTCGCGCGGCAACGCCAGATCCGCTCTTCGGTATTTCGATCAGGAGCGAGCGTGATTATTTCCAGGCAATTAACCGGAGTGACCCTAGCCGGTATGTTTTTCGGGCTGAGCCTGTCCGCTCAGGCGTTCAGCCCGGCCGTCGATACCAGTGCACAGATCCGCCGTACCGGTTTTGGTGTGCCGCATATCCGGGCTCAAGATGAACGCGGTCTTGGTTTCGGCATCGGTTATGCCTATGCACAGGACAACCTGTGTTTGTTGGCCAACGAGATCGTCACGGTCAACGGCCAGCGTTCACGCTATTTCGGCCCGGATCAATTCACCGTCGAGCAGCGCGAAAACCGCGTCAGCGATGTGTTCTTCACCTGGCTAAACACCCCTGAGGCGGTCAAAACGTTCTGGCAGGCACAGCCTGCCCAGGTGCGTGATCTGGTCGAGGGTTATGCCGCCGGCTACAACCACTACCTTGCCGAACGCCGACCGCAAGGCTTGCCGCAACAATGTCAGGGCGAGTGGGTGCGTGACATAGCGCCTGAAGATCTGGTGAAGCTGACCCGTCGCCTGTTGGTCGAAGGCGGTGTCGGCCAGTTTGCCGAAGCGCTGGCGGGTGCCACACCGCCACAGGCGACGGCGCAGGTTGAGCACGATGCACACGCCTACCAGATGGCGGACGCCCGCCAGCAGCGCTTTGCCCTCGATCGTGGCAGCAACGCCGTGGCGGTGGGCAGTGAGCGTTCGTTCAACGGTCGCGGGATGCTGTTGGCCAACCCGCATTTTCCGTGGGTCGGCGGTATGCGCTTCTATCAAATGCACCTGACCATTCCCGGCAAACTGGATGTCATGGGGGCTGCCTTGCCGGGTCTGCCGATGATCAACATCGGCTTCAACCAGCACCTGGCCTGGACCCACACGGTCGATTCCTCCAAGCACTTCACGTTGTATCGCCTGCAACTCGACCCAAAAGACCCGACGCGATATCTGCTCGATGGCCAATCACTGCCGATGAGCAAGCAGACGGTGACTGTGCAGGTCAAACAGGCCGACGGGCAGGTGGTACCGGTCACGCGCGACATCTACAGCTCGAAATTCGGGCCGATTGTGCAATGGCCGGGCAAACTCGACTGGGACAATCAGTTCGCCTACAGCCTGCGTGATGCCAACATCGATAACGATCGCGTGCTGAAGCAGTGGTATGCAATGAATCAGGCCGCCACGCTCCAGGATTTGCAGGATTCGGTGCACAAGATTCAAGGCATTCCGTGGGTCAATACGCTCGCCGTGGATGACAAGGGTCAGACGCTGTACATGAACCTGTCGGTGGTGCCGAACGTCAGTAATGAAAAACTGGCCAAGTGCAGTGACCCGCGCGCCGGTACGCGGATGATCGTGCTGGACGGCTCCCACAGTGGCTGTGCCTGGGACATCGACCCGCAAGCCGCGCAGAAGGGTATTTATGCTTCCAGCCAATTGCCGCAATTGCTGCGCAAGGACTTCGTCCAGCACTCTAACGATTCCGCGTGGCTGGCCAACCCGGCGCAACCGCTCACCGGCTTCTCGCCACTGATCAGTCAGGAAGGGCAGCCTTTGGGTCTGCGTTCCCGGTTTGCCCTCGATCGCCTGGCTGGCCTGAGCAAGAAAGGTTCGGTGGCGGTGAAGGATCTGCAGCAGATGGTGATGGACGATCAGGTGTATCTGGCGAGCCAGGTCGTGCCGGATCTGCTGAAGTTCTGCGCAGCGGATCTTGGCGCCGACGCGCAAGCACTGAAGCCGGTCTGTGCCAGCCTTAAGGCGTGGGACGGGCGGGCCAATCTGGATTCGGGTCTGGGTCTGGTGCATTTCCGGAACATCATGCAAACGTTGCAAGAGTCAGCGGATATCTGGCGCGTTGCTTTCGATCCACAAGATGCGCAACACACACCGCGCGGTCTGGCTGTCGAGCAGCCAGCGGTGGCCAGGCAATTGCGCGCAGCAATGCTGGCGTCGGCCGAACTGGCAGGCAAGATGGGCCTCACGCCGCAAACCCGTTGGGGGGATATCCAGGTGGTCAGCAGCGGCGGGCAGCAGACGCCGATTCATGGCGGGCCGGGCACTTTGGGGATCTACAACGCGATCCAGAGCGTGCCACGCGAGGACGGCAAACTTGAGGTGGTCAGCGGCACCAGTTACCTGCAAGTGGTGACGTTCGATGACAAAGGGCCGCACGCACAAGGATTGCTGGCGTTCTCATTGTCCAGCGATCCGGCATCGAAGTATTCGCGCGATCAGACCGAGGCATTTTCGAAGAAACAGTGGAGTGTGCTGCCGTTTACCGAACAGCAGATCAAGGCCGATCCGCAGTATCAAGTACAGACCATTCGTGAGGCGGTGGACAAGGCGGGGAAAGTCGCCGCGCAGTAAACACGGCATGACCTGAGACACAATTGAAGGCCGCATCCCGAAAGGGGTGCGGCCTTCAGTTTTTTGGCGGTTGTTGCGGCATCGGATTGATCACTGGGTTGCCTTCCTTGTTGCGTGTCAGGTAGACGGGCAAGACTTTTGGCAGGGAGTTGGCCAGGTTGTTCAGCTCTTTGATGTTGTAGATGCCGCCCACCCGAATCAAACCGGTACTGTTGTCAGCCAGCATCAACGGCTTGTCCAGGTAACGGTTGATCAGCGGCAGGGCATCATTGAGCGCCAGATTGTCCAGCACCAGTTTGCCATTGCGCCAGGCCAGCGCAGTGTCGTTGGCGTAGGTCTGGCTGATCTGCGGTATGTAGTCGCCGTGTCTGTAACGCGCCTGCATGGCTGGCCCCAGACTCAACCCATCGCCCGGCAAAGCGGTATTACTTTTCACCAGCACCGAACCTTCGATCAGGTTCACCCGCACTTGATCCTCATACATCCAGACGTTGAACCGCGTGCCGGTGACGCGGATCTTGCCTTCACCCGCACGGACGACAAACGGGTGCGCCATGTCGTGACTGACGTTAAAGAACGCTTCACCCTTTTTCAGCGTGACCCGGCGTTCGTCCTTGTAGTTGCTGAAGGTCAGATCAGTGTTCAGGTTGAGTTCGAGTTGGCTGCCGTCGTTCAAGGTGACCTGGCGCACATTGTCGGTGGCCGAGAAGTGCTGATAGCTGTTGGGCACCCAGCCGAGGTTCCAGCCTGTAAAAGCGGCCAGCGGCAATGCCAGCGCGCAGACACCTGCGGCGATCGCGTATTGGCGCCACGCGCGCGAAGGCTGGCGAATCGGCACAGCGAGCGTCGGTTCCGGCCGAGGCAAGTGCTCGGCAACGTCCCAGATTTCCAGCATGGCTTCATACTCGAACGCATGCAGGGGATGCGCATCGTGCCATTGTTCGAATGCGCGACGCTCTTCGTCCGTGCAGTCGACAGCATGCAGACGCATGCACCAGTGCGCGGCGGCATCGGTGATCGCATCGTATTCGGCTTCCGAGAGAGTGTCTTGGGTCATTGACTCGTCCTGATTTCGCGCATTCTAACCTTGCCGGGAAGTCACCGAGAACAACCGTCATGGCATTTGCCCATCAAAGTGGAACTTATTTTTCGCTCAGGCGCCCAAAAAACAGGACGCCAATGACCACTATCCACAAATGGAGTGAAAAAATGATCAAGAAGACTTTCGCCGCCCTGATTGCTACAGCCACTTTGCTGACTGCGGGTGCAGCGCTGGCGGACAAGCCGGGGGCTGGCTGGATTACCATCGAAAAAGCCATCGAAACAGCCAAGACCAAGGCCGGTTACGTGGAGATTTACAAGATCGAGGCGGATAACGATGGCTACTGGGAGGGCGAAGGACGTAAAGCGGACGGCGTCGTCTATGAGTTCCGTATCGACGGTGCGTCGGGCAATGTGTTACGTGACCAGAAAGACTGAGTTGCGTGTTTGACTGAATGCGCAGGCTTAACCGCCTGCGCATTTTTTTTGCGTGTTTCAGGGCTGTGGCACCGGATCCAGTTGCCGGCCCATCTCACAGATCAGCCGGGCGATGGAATCTGCGTTGCGCAGAATCACATCGATGCGCACATCCGCTGAGTTCTGATCAAGAAACGCATTGCGTGCTTCGTTCATGGTTGGGCTGGATGTCAGGGTAAGTATCGATTTGCTGAGGTCCTCAGCCCCCGGGATCTTGTCCAGACTGACGTACGAGCCTTTCTTTTTACTCCAGCGCGCAAACAGTTCGTCGCGGGGCGTCGCGAGTGACAGTGCCTGGGCCTGGAACGTTTCCAGTTCGTGTTTCATGGCCAATCCGTACAACGTAAAGGTCGTTATCAGGTCGTGAAAAGGGCGACGCGACTCCAACGTGGCGAAATCTTCGGCCTTGGAATATTGATGAGCGAACTCGTGGATCAATATCGCAGCTTGAGCATGGCCATCAATGTCGAAAGGTTGCCCCAGTATCGATTTATACGAATCCAGTTGTTGGTTGAAAAAGTTTTCGGTGAAATGAACCATCTTGCGGTCGTCGTTGCTCAGCACGAACGCAATGATCGATGAAAAGAATGTATTGGAGCCGACAACGAAGCGATCGGTGTTCATCAGGTCATCGTCGGGATCCACTAACGCCTGGCAAATGGGCACAATCGCTTGGTTGAGTTTGCGCAACAACCCGGTATCAACTTGCGTGACGCCAAAAAACACCCTGAGGAATCCGTCCAGGCGGGTACCGGGAACATTAGCTTTCAACTGGGCCAGGTTATGAAGGCAATTGAATGCATAAAAGCGCGCAAGATCGACAGCGTGCTGAATGACTTGCGCCTTCTGTGGATGATCGCGGCGTATCTGCGCCATGCCAATCGCTTCGATGTTCAACATTGTCCTGCGATCCATCTCCACGGCATAACGCTTGTGCAGTTTGGAGATCGCTTTGCCGTAGTGCACTGCATGACGATCGGGCGCCAGCAAGAGACGCGACCCCGTCAGCCTTAATGACGGACCGGGCTGTTGATCGTTGACGATCTGCCAGACTGCGCCCGGTTGTTCGACACGATGGACCTTGCCGGCAATGGCGGTGTAGGTGTGTTTGCTGGTCGGATCCTCGTAAGTGCCGTTCTTCGTGTCCCGTTTGAGATCCTCGAGTGCTACAGCCGATGTTTCAAATGGCTGTAACTCGGTGCGCAGGGGTGAGGTTGTCCGGATCTGCGACCAGGTGGGGGCGACCACTTCGGGCGGGTTCGTCGTCGTGTCGGCGACGTCGCTGCTACCTTCGGGTCTGATTGGGGGGGGACTCGGTATTTCGGCTGTCGTTTGCGCAGGCGTTTCGCTGCTGGCCTGCGTTGCCGCAGAGTCTTCGATCGCCAGGCGCCCCAGAGTGATCATTTGCAGGCCACCGGCGATAAACGATTTCAGGGCTTGCGTCCAGTGATGATCCTGCAGATTTTCCGCCGAGTCCTTGAAGTCTTTGTAAGCCTGCCAAAGAAACGTTACGTACGAGAGTTTGCCCGGCAGCAGGCCCGAGATCAGGCTGGCGCCATGGCTGAACAGTTTTTTCGCCGCGTCCCAATCGGCTTGGGCGGTGCTTTTGGACTGGCAACTCAACAGTTGCGGCAGTAGCTTGAGGTTGTCGCTAAAGAACCGGTGTAAAAGATTGCCGGTGATGGTGTTGCCCGACAGCGTCATCTCGCTGACTTGGCCGGCGCTTGATCGCAACAGCCCCCGAAACACCGATTGCTGTGTCTGCGGCAGGCGGCGAATCACCAGATCCTGAAAAGTGCCCGGTGTGTTCACTGCCGCGATCAGGCTTGCCTCGTCGGCGAATTCACGCAGCAGTTGTTCCGCGTAAGGCACATAGACGACCCGCGGCCCGGTATGGCCGCTGCCCGGTCCAATGACGTACACGCCCAACGCTTCCACGGCTGCTGCGCCTGCGGTTTTGACCAATGACAACGGATACACAAGCGCATGGGCACCTTCAACAGTGGTGCGCGCTATGCCATCCGGTATGTCCAACACCTGGCAGAGGTAGTCGAAGGCGCTGCCGGAGAGTTGTTGTTGCAGTTTCAATCCATGGGCATGTTGCAGCAGTTGCCAGGGGATCTGGCGAATGAAACGCTGTTTGCGCTCTTTGGCCTCAGGGTGGCCATCGGTGAGTGCGTCCGTTATCGATTTGGCGAAGGTTGTGGGGATGTCCAGCGACAGCAACAATTGCCTGACCGTCGCTTGCTCCAGACCGTCCGGGAGCTGTTTGAGGGTTTTCGAGGCGACTGTGAAACCGGTGCCCTGGGCAATGTTGATATGATTCAGCGCAAACTCGGTGAGGGGGCGGGCAGGCCCGGCCAAAGCCAGATTGGGCGTGATTTCGATGTCTTGCGGTTCCAGTTTGCTGTCTTTGAATCGAGTGTCGAGCAGTGACTTCAACGTTCGATTGACGTAGTCGTCCAGCGAAGGCATGCCGCTGAGGTAGTCCTTGTGGTCGACCACGCTGTGACGCCATTGCTCAAGCAGTTCGAGGTGTATTTGCTGCTCGCCAATGGGTGCCATGCCTAACCAGGCAGGAAGCGCCTGCTGTTGATTGATGGCCTTCGCCAGGTGAATGGTGCGCAGCAGATTGGTATCGATGGCCGTATTGGTCAGAGTGGCCAGCGCTGAAGTCAGTCCGCTTCGGCCTTTGAAGCGCTGACGAAGCTCGTCACACCGTGCAATGAAGTGCTCGATGCCTGATTGCACCAGGTTGTGCAGCACATTGTCTTCGATCAACCGCAAGGCACCCAAGGTGTATTGCTGATGGAATCGGCGTTCTTGTGGAAGCAGATTTTCCAACAGTGACAGGCGCCCCGCGCTGTCCTTGAGCCTTTGATTCAGCGCCAGTCGCGCTACTGCGATGCTGTTAAAAGCTTCCAGTCCAAGCGCGGGCGTCCACACAATCACTTTTCCTGAGTGCAAGTCGTCGAGGCCACCACGTTCGGTCAGCAACACACAGTGGGCTAGCGTCGATGAATCCTGACCGCCGGGAGTGTCCAGTGTGATCGACCAGGCATCGGGCCGAAAACCGTTGAGTGAACGCCGATTGTCGCGGCAGGGCTGATCGGAGTGGAACACGGTATCGACGATCATCTGTTCGGCGGCTTTCAGTGAACCACTGAGCACGCGCAAGGCCGCTTCACCCGTCACCCCGACAAAGAGTGAATGAGCCAGTCGTGATTTCATGTTTTCCAGGTAGCTGCGTTGTGCGTCGACGCGGGTCACGGGCTGGACTTTGAATGAACTGGTGAGCAAGGGCTCGATTTCTTCGCAGGTTCTCGCGACCGCTGCGGCTTTCTGCACCCGCACTTCGGACGGTTGTTGAACACCCGCCAGCACTGGCCGTGTGGTCCAGCGCTCACCGGCATCGAGCTCCAGCAGGCGTTCATGAATCATGGCGCGAATATCCAGAGCCTTGTCGAACATGGCATGGATGTCTACGGCTCCGTCGCTGTGACGGAACACTTGCAAGGCATATTCGATGCTCTGTCTCTGTTTGGTGATGATCGCCTCAAACAGCACTTTGAAAATCTCGCCGCCAACGCTTTCTCCGGTCACCTGCGGCCGGTCGAAGCCGATAAAGCGTTTGCGCTCTTCAAGGTCCAGCAACCCATACAGTTCGTCCTCGTGGCCGGGTGCGCGGAACTTGCTCAACACGGTTCTTTTCAGGTCGTTGTAATCGGCTAGCACCTGCAGCCCCATGGTCGGGGTGTAAAGACAAACGTCGGTCTGGCTGATCATCAACGAGCCTGCCAGTTCGACAAAGTTGGGTTCGTACTCCCACAGGCGCACGGTTTCGATGGTCGGGCGACGGGTTGGCAAGGCCGCGGGGCGAATCATCTGATGCAGGATGGCGAACTGGCTGGCATCGATGACGCCGGCTTCGCGTTTGAGCATCAGCTCGGCGCGTGCCTGATCTTCAAGGGCCTCACCGAAGAATTCACGTCGCGAGGCGCCCGTCCTGGCGGGGTCGTCCCAAAAGCGCTCCATTTCGCCAAACAGCAATATCTTGAGTTTGCCCGATGCCTGTTGCAGAGCGTTTTCCCATATCGCCTGATCGCCTGCGAACGGTGTATGCCTTGGGTTGGAAAACTCATGCAGCTGGTCAATCGGCCAACGTTGATGCCGATAAAGCGTCAGCACCGCATCGCTCAGACTCGTTGAGTCGTGCCAGTGTCTGGCCGCCGCCGGGACACTGTCTTTGATGGGCGCGTCGGTGTAGAAATTGACCCGGGTTTGGGCCTGTTTGATGTGGGGGAAATCGGCCTTCAACAGATCGTCAAGGATCGCCTCCACCAGTGACGTCAGCGAAGGCAATTGCTTCAACTCGGCCAGCATGGCTTCGGCGTTCAATTGCTGGCACGCGAGAATGGCGGCCTGCTGATGCTCGAACACATCGCCGTCGATGGTTTCGTACGTCAGCGTGACGCTCCCTTGCTCGACAACCTGTCTGCGCTGGGCCAGCGAGAGAAAGGCCAATGTCTGATCCTGCTCATCAGCGTCCTGCAAGCGCTTCTCAAGTAACGTTTTAAGCGTCGCAAGGCTGTCGTATTTCTTGATGCCGTCGTAAGGGGTGTACAGGATCGCGCCCTTGTCGTCGGGGGTCTCGGTGAGTATGAAACTACCGGCCAGGGTGATGGCGGTCGCCGGGCCGGCTGCGATACGAATTTTTTGCGCGACCATGGATGGGGATTGCTTGTTGCGCAGCGCCTGTGTGGCCAGTTTTACATGGGCCAGCCAATCGAAATCCTTGCCGTTGAGCTTGTGGGTTTGCCCCAACGCTTTCCTCTGGCCGGGAAAATTCAGGGTTTCGGGGAAAAGCAACGGGGCGGCGGGATCGGGCATCTTCGACTCTCGGTAATGGCGCGCTCGGCGCGAGAAAGGAGGGCCAAGACTAGGAGGAGAGGTCGACGCCGAGGTGGTAGATAGTTATCGCTTGGCAAGTGTTGCAGGCATTGCTGCCGTCGAAGGGTTGACAGGGGGCGGGGGCGGCGTGGTTAATCGCTGGGCAAGTTGTCCGTACGCTGTTGTTCCCTCCAATAATCATTCTGGAGCTTCAGATGTCTGCGCCACACAATTCTGTGTCTTCTGCTGTCTCGTCCTCGTTAACCCTCGAAGCGCTGACGCAAATGCTTGAAACGATTTTTCTGCGCCATGGCACGTCCACCGAAGTCGCCCAGGTGCTGGCCGCCAACTGCGCCGGAGCCGAACGCGATGGCGCCCACAGCCATGGCGTATTCCGGATTCCTGGCTACGTCTCGACCCTTAACAGCGGCTGGGTCAACGGGCACGCCGTGCCTCAGGTTGAAGATGTTGCCAGCGGGTTTGTGCGTGTCGATGCCGGCAATGGTTTTGCCCAGCCTGCGTTGGCAGCTGCGCGGCCTTTGCTGGTGGAAAAGGCGCGTAGCGCCGGGATCGCCGTGTTGGCGATTCGCAACTCGCATCACTTTGCCGCGCTGTGGCCGGATGTCGAGCCTTTCGCCGATGAAGGACTGGTGGCGCTCAGTGTCGTCAACAGCATGACCTGCGTAGTGCCACACGGCGCCGATCGACCCTTGTTCGGGACCAATCCGATTGCCTTTGCCGCGCCACGGGCCGGTGCCGCGCCGATTGTCTTTGATCTGGCGACCAGTGCCATCGCCCATGGCGACGTGCAGATCGCTGCGCGCAAAGGCGAAAGACTGGCGCCCGGGATGGGCGTGGACAGCCTCGGTCAGCCGACCCAGGACCCCAAGGCAATTCTTGAAGGCGGGGCGTTGTTGCCGTTTGGCGGCCACAAGGGCTCGGCGCTGTCGATGATGGTTGAGCTGTTGGCGGCGGCGTTGACCGGCGGCAATTTTTCTTTTGAATTCGATTGGTCAAACCATCCCGGTGCGAAAACACCGTGGACCGGGCAGTTGCTGATCGTGATCGACCCGAGCAAGGCGGCCGGGCAGGGTTTTGCCGAGCGCAGTGAGGAACTGGTGCGGCAGATGCACGGGGTTGGGCTTAAACGATTGCCGGGTGATCGTCGGCATTTGCAGCGGGCGAAGTCGCAGGTCGAGGGTGTCGTGCTGGATGAACAGACACTGGTGCAGTTGCGGGAACTGGCCGGTTATTGAGTTTTCCGCAGACATGAAAAAGGCGAGCCAACAGGCTCGCCTTTTTTATTACGCTGAGGCTCAGCGACGGCCAAGCAACAAGCCGACCACCAGACCGAAACCGGCGGAGATCGCCACGGTCTGCCAAGGATGACCGCCGATGTAGCTTTCGGTGGCCTCGACAGCGGGTTTGGTGCGGTCGCGCACGCTGGAGACCGAATCCAGTGCCTGTTGCAGCTTCAGGGCGATTTGCCCGCGCAGGCTCTCCGCTTCTTCGCCGACCAGTGATGCGCTGCTCTTGAGCAGTTTGTCCGACTCTTCGATCAGAGCCTGAAGTTCGCTGAAGGCTTGATCCTTGATTTGCTCTTCGGCGGCTTGCACGGCGGATTTCCGGGCCATTGGGTGACTCCTTGCAGTTGAATGGACAGTGATCAATGGAGTGTGGCGCTTTGTAAAAAGTTGCACTGAATTTAGGTCAGGAATAAAAACCTGCGCGGGAGATTTCCGTCGAGCGTGTAAGATGTCGCCATTTTACGCAGCAGGATAATTCCCCATGAGTTTCAATCTGGCCGACAAATCCCTCGCAGAGCGCGCCGCGCTGGAAGACGAGAAATCCCGTCTGTTCGAACTCTGGCAGAACAATCTGGGCAAAGCCAAAGGTGAAGCCGCGCGCTTGTTCGGCGAACGCGCCAAGCGCAAGGGCAAATGGGCCGAGTGGGTGCGCGCGGAACTGGACGGCATGTCGCCGCCGGAGTTTGCCAACATGGTGCGCAGTGAAATCAATCGTTTGATGGCGGCGAGCAAGTAACGTCGTTTCAGCCCTGGGTGAAGCACGCGACAATCGCCTCGCGAACCTTCACCACCACCGGATCGATCTGCGTGCTGGTGCGCCAGCCCAGTTCGATCGGGTAGCGCGGCAAGGCCAGTGGGCAGGGCAGCAGCGTCAGCCCGTTGAGCGCGGCGATGCCCTGGGCGGCATGCGTCGGAATCGTCGCCACGGCCTGGCTGCCCTTTAGCAAATACGGCAACGCAGCAAAATGCGTGGTCGAGGCGCACACCCGGCGACTCAAGCCCAACGCCGCCAGCCCTTCATCGGTGATCCCGATAAAACCACCCGACGACACCAGCAGGTGATCGCGGGCGACGAACTCCTCCAGATCGATCTGCTGCTGGCCGGGCGCAAGGCTCGCCGGGTCCACCAGGCACGCATAGCCCCCTTCACCCAACACCTGACGGCTGAGCAAGCGTTCGGCAAACCCGCCGGCGGTGATTGCCAGATCGATGCTGCGCTCCATCAGTGCGCGAGCGACGATCTGGCTGTGGGTCTGGCGGAAGATCAGCCGCAGCTTCGGTGCGCTGCGGGCGAGTTCCTCGATCAACCGTCGGCCGTAGGCAATTTCGAAGTCGTCCGATAGCCCTACGGTGACCGAACGACCGTCGTAGTGATTGGCCGCCGGATCAATCATCGCCAGGCTCTGCCGGCATTTGTTCAGTGCATCGCTGACCACCGGTTTCAACTGATTGGCTTTAAGCGTCGGCGCCAGTCCGCGTCCGGTGCGCACGAACAATTGATCGCCATAGACATCCCGCAAACGCCGCAGCGCCGCACTAACCGCCGATTGCGTCACGCCAAGGCGCAGTGCGGCGCGGCTGGCGCTGGATTCCTCATGCAGGGCTTCGAAGACTTTCAGCAGGTTGAGGTCGACTTCGACGATATTCATATGGCTCATATCATTCAGCAGTGATCGGGTCTTTATTCATGATCGCTGTGCGCTGGAGAATCAGCAACACTTGATACTGACGGAGTCATCGTGATGCCAAAATCAATTGTTGCAGCGCTGCAGATCGGTGCCTTGCCCGGTGGCAAGGGCGAAACCCTGGAGCAGATTCTGGGCTGGGAAGCGGCGATCATCGAGTCCGGCGCGGCATTGGTGGTGATGCCGGAAGCGTTGCTCGGCGGTTATCCGAAAGGTGAGGGATTCGGCACGCAACTGGGTTATCGACTGCCGGAAGGGCGCGAAGCATTTGCGCGGTATTTTGCCAATGCCATTGATGTGCCGGGTGCGGAAACCGAAGCGCTGGCCGGTTTGTCGGCCCGCACCGGGGCCAATCTGGTGATCGGCGTGATCGAGCGTGCTGGCAGCACCCTGTATTGCACGGCGTTGTACTTCGATCCGCAGGGCGGTCTGGTCGCCAAACACCGCAAACTGATGCCCACCGGCACGGAGCGACTGATCTGGGGCAAGGGCGACGGTTCGACGTTGCCGGTGCTCGACAGCCAGGTCGGCAAGCTCGGTGCGGTGGTGTGCTGGGAAAACATGATGCCGTTGCTGCGCACGGCGATGTACGCCAAGGGCGTTGAAGTCTGGTGCGCGCCGACCGTGGATGAGCGCGAGATGTGGCAGGTCAGCATGCGCCATATCGCCCATGAGGGACGCTGTTTTGTGGTCAGTGCTTGTCAGGTGCAGGCATCGCCAGATGAACTGGGGGTGGAGATTGCCAATTGGCCAGCGGATCGACCTTTGATTGCCGGGGGGAGCGTGATTGTCGGGCCAATGGGCGATGTGCTGGCGGGGCCGTTGCGCGGGGAGGCGGGGTTGCTCACGGCTGCAATCGATACCGACGAATTGATCCGCGCTCGCTACGATTACGACGTGGTCGGCCACTAGGCACGGCCGGATGTCTTCGAATTGTCTGTGGACGAACGCGCCAAGCCGGGTGTGCGTTTCAACACATAATTCCTGTCACTTGAAACCCTGTAGGAGCTGCCGAAGGCTGCGATCTTTTGATCTTTTTTTTTACAATCAAGGTCAAAAGATCGCAGCCTTCGGCAGCTCCTACAGGGGCGGGGTTCAGTGTTGAGTGCTCAGCCATTCCTCACGAGTGATTTCCCAGATTTCCCGAGGAAGTCGGCCGCTGACAAAGTTGTCTTCATCGGTACGTATCAAGCGCATCCCCGCACGCTCGGAGAGTCTGCGCGAGCCAATATTCGGTGCCGCTTTCGGCACACGCATCAGCGGGCGGTCGAGGGTTTTGAACCAGTAGTCAGTCACCGCCACACTGGCTTCGGTCATCAGGCCCTGGCCTTGCCACGCCGGCGCGAGCCAGAATCCACGGTTGTTGTCCTGTTGATCCATCAGGCTGATATTGCCGATCAACTGCTGCGGCGAGGCCTTCAGGCGAATCGACCAATGCCACTCCTTGCCAGCCACCATCGCTGGCAGCGCCATGTCACGCAAATAGGTGAGGGCGCCATCGTCCGGGTAGGGCCAAGGGACAGCGGCGTTGAGGTATCTTACCACTTCCCAGTGCGCAAACTGTTGCTGTACGGCCTCGGCATCTGCCAATTGCAAAGGGCGCAGGATCAGCCGTTCGGTATACAGCGTGGGTGTGTCTTCCATAAACCTGCGGCCTCCATGAGTGTCTTTGATAGACGTGCGAAGCTAACGCATTTTTACCAGGTCGCGGCGCTGGCCTTGGGCAGGCTGAGCTTGCCGCTGTCGGTAAAGCGCATGGTGCCGAACAGCCCGCCGGCGAGTTTGCCGCGCAGCACGTAGGGCAGGTTGTCGAGGGTCTGCGTCTGGCTCAGGCCGAGGGTCTGGCGTAGCACGGAGAATGCGGAAACGCTGACCGGTACGCTGACGATGGCTTCAGAGAAACGCCCGATGGTGCCGCTCTGATCACTCACGCCCGAGGCCAGCGAGTGGCCGTTGACTTCCAGATCCAGGGCAATGCCGTTGTAGTCGATGGCGGTTTCGTTGGGGTTCTGCACGCGCAGCTTGATGGCGAAACGCACTTCAAGATCCTGGCTGGTCAATGGCTCAATACCGACCACATTGATATTCACCGGATCGCGATTGGGGAACAGCGCACAGGCACTGAGGGACAACAGCAGTAGCGACAGGATGACGGCGTGCAGACGGCGCATAAACAGTCTCTCAACAAAAAAGGGCTGAACCGTTACCGGCGCAGCCCTTTTTCGCAGGCGTCGCTTTTAACGGTTCAACTGTGCGACAGCCGCTGGCGAGGCAGGTTCACCTTTGGCCGGGACATCCGGGTTTTCCATGACCTGAAGAATAGAGGCTTCCGGGTCGAAGTCGTCTTCTTCCAGTTCGATGAATTCTTCCGGCAGGAAGATGTTCAGCACGATAGCGCACAACGCCCCGACGGTGATTGGCGATTCGAAGATGTTACGCAGCGCTTGTGGCAGCTCGCGCAGGACTTCCGGCACGGCGGCAATGCCCAGGCCCATACCCAGGGAAATCGCCACGATCAGCATGTTGCGTCGATGCAGGCCAGCCTCGGCGAGGATCTTGATCCCGGCCACGGCGACGGTGCCGAACATCACCAGTTCCGCGCCGCCGAGTACCGGTTTCGGCATCAGTTGCAGCACCGCACCGATCATCGGGAACAACCCCAACACCACCAGCAGACCAGCGATAAAGAAAGCGACGTAGCGGCTGGCCACGCCGGTCAACTGAATCACGCCGTTGTTCTGCGCAAAAGTCACCATCGGCATGCTGTTGAATACGGCGGCCATGGCCGAGTTGAGACCGTCGGCGAGCAGCCCGGACTTGATCCGGCGGATGTACAAAGGGCCTTTGACCGGTTGCCGGGAGATCATCGAGTTGGCGGTCAGATCACCGGCAGCTTCCAGCGGCGACACGAGGAAGATCACCGCCACCGGCACGAACGCCACCCAATCGAAATTGAAGCCGTACTTGAACGGCACCGGCACGCTGACCAGAGGCACTTCAGGCAGGCTGGCAAAATCCACGGTGCCCATCAGCCACGCGACCACGTAGCCGAGGGTCAGACCGATCACAATCGCGCCCAACCGCAGGAACGGCACGTCGACGCGGTTCAACACCACGATGGTGCCGAGCACCAACGCTGCCAGAAACACATGGCTGGCCGCGCCCAGATCGGCCGCGCCGAAACCGCCGGCAATGTCGGTCATCGCCACTTTGATCAGCGACAGGCCCATCAACGTAATGATCGTGCCCGTGACCACCGGGGTGATCAGCATGCGCAGCTTGCCGATGAACTGGCTCAGCACCACTTCAATGAATGCTGCGAAAAAGCACACACCAAAAATTGTCGAGAGGATTTCATCGGTGCCGCCACCGCGAGCCTTGACCATGAAACCGGCGCTGAGAATCACGCTGATAAAGGAAAAACTTGTGCCTTGCAGGCACAACAACCCCGAGCCGACCGGGCCGAACCGCTTGGCCTGCACGAAGGTGCCGAGTCCGGAAACGAACAGCGCCATGCTGATCAGGTAAGGGATTTCACTTTGCAGGCCTAGGGCGCCGCCCATGATCAGGGTCGGGGTGATGATGCCGACGAAGCTCGCCAACACGTGTTGCAGCGCGGCAAACACGGTAGCAGTGAGGTGCGGACGGTCGTTGAGGCCGTAGATCAGATCGTTGTTGCGTGGGGCTTTTTCAGAGGCGGTCATGGTGATTTGCGTGCCGTGAGGCGGGGCCGGGTCAGAAAATGGAGGCGCAGAATGCCGGAAGAGGGCGGCGAGGGCAACGCAATAAAACTGCCTGAAAGGTCAGGTTTTACTGGGCGAGGAAGGTTTATCCTTCTGTAGGCGCTGCCGAAGGCTCGGGCCGCGTTCGGACGATCTTTTAATCTTCAAGCAAACGCAGCAAGCAAATCCTCTTCAAAGGCAATCTGCGCATCCCCGGGTACCTGCGCCCGGTGCCGAGCCAGATGAAACGCCACGTCAAAACTCAACTCGCCTTCGCGCACGGGCCGCAACAAGCCCTTTTCCTGCCAGCCACGCGCATAGTGATCGGGTAGATAACCGACATGTTTGCCCGACAAAATAAACGCCAGCGTGCCCTCGACCTGCTCCGAACGCGCCGAGCAGTGTTTTCCCTGAAACGGCTCATCAAACCGCAAAAACCGATACGGATGATCGACCCGGTCACAGGCCTCGATCGCGGCATCACTGGGCGCAATGTCGGTGAACAACGGATGACCCGGCGCGCAATACAAGTGCTGTGTCTCGCTGAACAACTGGCGGTAGTCGAACGCGCTTTGCACCTGGGAGAAATAGCCGATTGCCAGATCCAGCCGCTGTTGCAATAGCAAACGCTCCATTTCGCCGGGCATGGCGCTGATCAACTCGATGCGCACCGATTCATCCCGTTCCCGGAAGCGGCGGATGGCTTCGGCCACCCGTTGCAATACCGATTGGTCGACCGCTTCGGAAATACCCAGGCGCACTTCACCGATCAAACGCCCGGCGACGCCGTTGGATTGATGGCGGAAGGTTTCAATCGATTCGAACAGGGTGCGAACAGCGATCAGTAATTGCTCGCCCTTGGGCGTAACACTGAAACCGCCCTTGCCACGGCTGCACAGGCGATAGCCGAGGCGAGTTTCCAGTTTGGCCATTTGTTGGCTGATGCTCGACTGGCTCAAGCCCAGTTCGCCTTGCGCTGCACTGAACCCGCCGCACTCGACCACCCGGACGAACAGGCGCAACAGCTGCAAGTCGACATCGTGAAGCTGCCCGAGCATCACATTACTCCGCAATAAAGTCAGGTTAACAAACTTGGAATTTTGACAATGTATCCGAGCGCGCATCCTGTCACCACTTCCTCCGGTCAGGTGTTCGTCATGGCTCCCGTGTTCAAGCTGTGTTTCCCCGCGCTGTTGCTGTCCGTGGTCATCAATGCTCAGGCCGAGGACAAAACCCTCAATCTCTATAGTTGGGCCGACTACGTGCCGCCGCAGACCTTGCAGCGTTTCGAGCAGGAAACCGGCATCCACGTGCGCTACGACACGTTCGATAGCGCTGAGGTGCTGGAAACCAAGTTGCTCACCGGCGGTAGCGGTTACGACGTGGTCGTGCCGTCCTCCAGCGTATTGGCCCGTGGGCTGGCGGCCGGAGCACTAAAAGAGATTCCTCACGATGGACTCAAGGGCTACGCCAACCTTGACCCGGATCTGCTAAAGAAACTCGCCGCCGTCGATCCTGGCAATCGCTACGGCGTGCCTTATACCTGGGGCACGCTCGGTCTGGGCATCAACGTCGAGGCGGTGAAACAACGTCTGCCGGACGTGCCGTTGAACAGCCTCGACTTACTGTTCAAGCCTGAATATGCGAGCAAGCTCAAGGACTGCGGCATCGCGATGCTCGATTCGCCGCAGGAAGTCATCGGGCTGGCGCTGCACTACCTCGGTAAAGATCCCTACAGCACCGACAAGCAGGATCTGGCCGCCGCCGAGGCGTTGTTACAGAAACTTCAACCATCGGTGCTCTATGTTGCGACCGGGCGCCAGATCAACGATCTGGCCAGCGGCAACGTGTGTCTGGCGCTGACGTACAACGGTGACGCGAGTATGGCGGCCGATCAGGCGCGCAAGGCCAACAAACCGTACGAAGTCGCCTACCGCATTCCAAGGGAAGGCACGCTGATCTGGCAGGACAACCTGGCGATCCCCAAAGACGCGCCGCATCCCGAGGCGGCGCGGGCGTTCATCGAGTTCATGCTGCGCCCCGATTCGGTGGCCGAACTGACCAACACACTGTTTTTTGCCAACGCCAATCAGTCCGCGACACCGCTGGTGGATGCGGCGGTCCGCAACGATCCGGATATCTACCCACCGACCGACGTGCGCGAACGGCTCTACGCCGACCGCAGCATGAACCTCAAGGACATGCGTCAGCGCACGCGTCTGTGGACCACTTTCCGTAGCCATCAATAACTCATCAATAACAACAGGAGCACACCGATGGATCAGCCCATGCTCAATGACCAGGCCCTGACCCGTGACAGCCTGTTCGGCACTGCCGCCGAAAGCACCTACGCCGGGATCACCAGTTTCATGCGCCGCCGCTATAGCCGCGACTTGCGCGGTGTCGACGTGGCGGTCAGCGGCGTGCCGTTCGACACCGCCACCAGCAACCGTCCGGGCGCGCGCTTCGGGCCACGGGGGATTCGCGCGGCGTCTACTGGCATTGCCTGGGAACGCCACTGGCCGTGGGCATTTGATCCGTTCGATCATCTGGCAGTGATCGATTACGGCGATTGCGATTTCGATTACGGCTCGCCGCACACCATCCCGGAAAGCATTGAGGCCCACGCTGAATATATTCTCAGTGCCGGCAGCGCCATGCTCACGTTCGGTGGCGACCACTTCATCAGCTATCCGCTGCTCAAGGCCCACGCACGCAAGCACGGCACGCTGTCGCTGATCCACTTCGATGCGCACAGCGATACCTGGCCGGACGAGGAGGGTAAACGGGTCGATCATGGCACCATGTTCTGGCATGCCGCGCGGGAAGGTTTGGTAGACCCGGCGCGTTCGGTGCAGATCGGTTTGCGCACCACCAACGATGATCATCAGGGCTTTCAGGTACTCGACGCCCGACAGGTGCATCGGCAAGGCTGCGAGGCGATTATCGAGGCGATCCGGGCGCGGGTGGGCGACAACCCGGTGTACCTGACATTCGACATCGACTGCCTTGACCCGGCTTTTGCCCCGGGTACCGGAACGCCGGTGTGCGGCGGATTGAGCACTGTACAAGCGCTGGAAATTCTCGGCGGCCTGCGCGGCATTAATCTGGTGGGCATGGACGTAGTGGAAGTTGCGCCGGCCTACGATCACGCGGAAGTCACCTCGCTTGCGGCGGCGACATTGGCCATGGAAATGCTCTGCCTCTACGCCGCCAGGCACAAAGTCGATCTCTGAAGCCCACAAAAACCTGTGTAGGAGCTGCCCGAGCCTTCGGCAGTTCCTACAGGGGATGTTTGGGCTGCAGGGCATCGTGGCATACTGCCGCGCATGACTTTCGACTCCCCGCTAAGCGCCTGGCAGCACGCCATCGAACACAAGGGTTTCATCCAGGATGAGGCTCAGGAGCATGCCGTCTGGGCGCTGCAAAAATGCCACGAAGCTTTGCACACCGGCGCTCGATCGATCACCGGGGTGTATTTGTGGGGGCCGGTCGGACGCGGCAAGACCTGGCTGATGGATCAGTTCTATCAGAGCCTGCGGGTGCCGGCGCGGCGTCAGCATTTCCATCACTTCATGGGCTGGGTGCACCAACGTTCATTTCAGTTGACCGGGATCGCCGATCCCTTGCGCGCATTGGCCAAAGAGCTGGCGGCAGAGGTGCGGGTACTCTGCTTCGACGAACTGTTTGTCAACGACATCGGCGATGCGATCATTCTCGGGCGATTGTTTCAGGTGATGTTCGACGAAGGCGTGGTGGTGGTCTGTACGTCCAACCTGCCACCGGATGATTTGTACGCCGACGGCTTCAATCGCGACCGTTTCGTCCCGGCGATTGCCGCGATCAAGGCGCATATGCAAGTGGTCGCGGTGAACGGCGCCGAGGATCATCGTTTGCATCCGGGGGCGATCCAGCAGCGCTACTTTGTTGCCGCTCCCGAGGGCGTCAGTGCATTAGATGAAGTCTTTAAAACGCTGACGGCCGGGCAATCGTCCAGCGCCGAGCCGGTGCCGGTTGGTCATCGCGTGTTGAACGTGGTGCAGGCCAGTGAAACCGTGCTGTGGTGCCGTTACGCTGATCTGTGCGAGCAACCGTTCGCCGCGATGGATTTCATCGCACTGTGCGACACCTATCGGGCTATTCTTTTGAGCGACGTGCCCAACCTCAGCGCACAGAAGCGCGAAGGGCGCATCGCTCGCGGCACCGAAGACGGCGCCCAGCGGGTGGTGGCGGGTGATCGTGAATTGCCGCAGTTGTCGGTTCACGACGATGGCGTCCGGCGGTTCATCGCGCTGGTCGACGAGTGCTACGACCGCAAGGTACCGCTGTACATCGAGGCACACGTGGCCATGGACGCGCTGTACACCGAGGGCTATCTGGAATTCCCGTTCCGGCGGACCCTCAGCCGTTTGCAAGAGATGCAGTTGCAGCGCTTTGCCGAAGCTTGAGTGAAGAGGGCGCATACATGACTCAGCCGCTATCCCATCATCTGCTGACCATGGCTTACCAGAATGCCTGGGCCAATCACCGCTTGGCCAAGGCATGGACGCAACTCGACGACGCAGCACTGACAGCGCCACGTGTGAGTTTCTTTCCCGGCATCCGCCTGACCCTCAATCACATCCTGACGTGCGACTGGTTCTACGTGGATGCGCTGGAGCGCGAGTTGCGCGGTGATGAGCCACACCCGGACTGTTATGTGTTTTTCAACGCTGACGAACCGTTTACCGGCGCTGCTCGATTGCGCGAAGAACAGGCCCATGTAGACCGGCGGCTGATCGCTTATTGCGAGCAACTGCGCGATGCCGATCTTGGACGTATCGTGACAATCGCCCGCGATACCCCGCAGCACGACAGTCGTCTGCGCATGCTTTCGCATCTGTTCGAGCACCAGATTCATCACCGTGGCCAGGTCCACGCGATGCTCAGTGATACATCGGTGAAGCCTCCGCAACTGGACGAGTTTTTCTGCGTAGGCGAGGCCGGATTACGAGCTGTGGATTTCGCTGAACTGGGCTGGACCGAGGAGCTGGTCTGGGGGCATTGATCTTTTGATTTTGCTTTTCGCATCATGCTCGCGCTAAGGTCGGAGAGCCTTTCAGCAAGCACTTTGCGCGTTGGGGCTTTTGTGTGTTTGGGGATGGAAATGGATTCCGCAGAAATTCTTGTGCTTCAAGCCAGTTACACCAATCCACTGCACGCCGAGGCCATCGGCGTGGTGCTCAATCACTATGCAGAAGACCCCATGGGCGGCGGTCACCCGATCGACCCTGAATTGCTGCGCCGGTTGCCTGAAGAACTGGCGCGGCGAGCACATGCATTCAGCGTGCTGGCGTTTGTCGGCGGCGAGCCGGCCGGGCTGGTGAACTGCTTCGAGGGCTTTTCCACCTTCGCCTGCAAGCCGTTGGTCAACGTCCACGATGTGGCGGTGATGAGCAAGTTTCGCGGTTTGGGGCTGAGTCAGAAAATGCTGCGCAAGGTCGAGGAAATCGCCCGGCAGCGCGGCTGCTGCAAGATCACTCTTGAAGTCTTGGAAGGCAATGCAATTGCGCAAAACGCCTACAGCAAGTTCGGCTTTGCGCCTGGCATGTTCGACCCGAATCACGGGCGCATGCTGTTCTGGATCAAGAATCTGCAGGCATAAAAAAGGCGCCCGAAAAGGGCGCCCAACTGTCATCTCCCCATCCTGCGCACAGTCGTGGGAGGTCCATCGGTTGCTCGATAAAAACTCAGTCGCGATAGGACTCGGTCACTTGCGCCGTCTGATCGGCTGGAACCCGGATTTCTTTCGCTTTGGCGTCGCTCGATTGCTCGCTTTGCGCGTGGTGTACCGGGAAGTTGTCGTAGTAATAGCGCATGCGTTCCGCGCCACCTTCGGCGAAGGCGCTGGCGGAACCAAGGGCGAGTAGCCCGGCAAGGATTGCAGTGGTGATTTTCATGGTGCCTCCTACTGAACAAGTGGGAGCCGTTCGTCCATGAAGCAGACTTCGGGAGGAAGTTTGTGCGGCGGGAATTAACTCGGGGTTAACACCTGTTGGAGGAGGGTTATCCCCCAACAGGTTCAGTCTTGCAGCGCTGTCAGAGCTTCCAGTCCAGACTCAACGTCACGGTTCGCGGATCGCCCCAGTACACGCCGTTGTAGAAACCGACGTTCTCGTAATACTTCTTGTCGAACAGGTTGTCGACGTTCAGCGAGGCCGAGAGGTTTTTGTCGATGGCATAGCGCGACATCAACTTGACCACGGTGTACGCGCCCTGGTTGATCCGAGTGCTTTCAGTGATGAACTTACCGGCTGCATCGCGACCGACGGGGCGTTTCGCATCGCCATAGATGCTGCTTTGCCAGTTCACCGCACCGCCCACGGTCAATGCCTGCCAGTTGCCCGGCAAACGATACGCCGTGGAAATGCGCAACAGGTTCAGCGGCGCCTTTTCATTGGTGCGCTGTTTATCGCCGTTTACCGAATGGGTGTAGGTGTAACCGGCAGTCATGTTCCAGCCGTCGAGGATTTCGCCGGAGACCTCGGCTTCGAAGCCGTTGACCTTGTTGCCCTTGCCGCCGGATTTGTAGAACTCTTCGCCAGTGGCCGGATCCGGCGGGACGGAATTGTCACGCTCGGCAACGTTCTCCTGCTTGCTCCAGAACAGCGCAGTTGCAACGTTCAGCCGCTCTTGCAGCAAGCTGCCCTTGAGCCCCACTTCGTAGTTGCTGCCAACCACCGGTTCCAGGTATTTGCGGCTGCTGTCGCGGTTGTTCTGCGGTTTGAAAATATCGGTGTAGCTGACGTAAGCGGTGTATTGCGGGGTCAAGTCGTAGAGCAGGCCGGCATAGGGGGTCCAGATGTCGTTCTGCTGCTGATGAGTCGTGTCAACGCGGGTCAGTTGCCGGTTATCGTCATAGTAGTAATCGGCATTTTTGCCTTCCCAACTGCCGTAACGACTGCCGATCACGGCATGCAAATCGTCAGTCAGGCTCAGGCGCGTGGCAACGTAGCCGGCCTTTTGCCGGGTGCTGCCTCTTGAACCGGTCAAATCGCTGACGGTGTCGGGGAATTTGCCGATATTGCCCATGTACTTCCAGTCGCGGATCTTGCCGTAATCGGCGGGAAGACTGCCGGTGAAGGTTTTCGGGGCATAGGAGCGGTGTTCGGCTTCGCCATAACCGAGCATCAATTCGTGCTCGCGGCCGAGCAGCGAATAAGGACCAGATACGTTGAAGTCATAGACGCTCATTTTCTGCGTGCCGATCATGTGGGAGGTGTAGGCGACCATGCCGCTGCGGTCAGCCTCGGGATAGCCGGCGCCGCCGTAGTAGATCTTGCCGTCGACATCGCTGGTGCGGTGGGTGTAGGCCGCTTTCACACGCCAGCCTCCCGCCAGTTCCTGATCCAGTGTGGCGAACGCGGTTTTGTCCTTGAGTGGCCAAGAGCTCCAGGACGTCGCCATGTTGGTCGAACGGCCCAGTTTTGCCTTGCTGCCGTCGGCATTCCAATAGGGCACGGTACCCCATGACGACCCTTGCACCTGTTTATCCTGATAGTCATAACCCACCGCCAGCACGGTGGAATCAGTCAAGTCTGCTTCAAGAATCCCGTAGCCGACCTCGCGTTGCAGCGCGTACTTGTCGCGGATCGACTGGCTGTCGCGATAGGCCATTACCGTGCGGCCACGCAGGCGGCCATCGAAGGCCAGCGGGCCGCCAACATCCACGTAGCTGTAGTAATTGTCGTAACTGCCGCCGCTGACCCCGGCCAGCGCCTGCCATTGCGCCGTCGGACGCTTGCGCACCATGTTGATGGTCGCCGAAGGATCGCCTGCGCTGGTGGTCAGGCCGGTTGCACCGCGAACCACTTCGATGCGGTCGTAAATGATGGTGTCGGCATCGGTCTTCATGCGATCGAAGGTGTTGAGCATTCCGTCGATCTGGAAGTTGTTGATCGAATAGCCGCGCGACGAATAGTTGACCCGATCCGAGTCAAGGTGCTGCACCACCACGCCAGTGGTCTGGCCCATGGCCTCGGACAATGTACCGAGCTTGAAATCATCCATTTGCTGGCGGGTGACCACGGACACCGATTGCGGGGTTTCCTTGATCGACAGGTTCATCCGCGTCGCGGTACTCATGGCACCGGTGGTGTAGGCGTCGGTGTTTTCGGTGTTGCTGCCAAGGCCTTGGGCGGTGACGCTGGTTGATGCCAGTTCCAACGCCGTGGCGGCAGGCTCCGACTGTTTTTCCGCTTCGGATTCCGCCAGCAGATCGGGGCTCAGTGCGGCGCCGCAGAGGCCGAGCGTGAGGGTCATGGAACGGGTAATGGGCGCGAACATCGCAGCCGACTCCTTGTCTTCGAGGGAAAAATTCCGTTTGTTCAAAGACGAAGCGCAGTTCTGCGATTTAGTATCAAACGAGAAATATTGTTATTTGAAAATGTTGCAGGCATGAAAAAGGGGCCGGTTTCGGCCCCTTCGCGGTATTACTTTTGCGCGACATCCGCGGGTGCGGGTGAGGCGGGTTTCGGCTTCATCAGGCTGAAATCAATCAGCGCTCGCTGGTCAGTTTGATAAGGGTCGCCGATCAGCAGTGGACGAACCTTGAAGCTGTCGCTCACCAGGCTCTTGCTGCGGTCCAGTTCATCGAAACTCAAACCGGCCATGTCGGCCCAGGTGTGGATCAGGTGCGAGCTGCTGTACGGTCGCTGCAGGTCGGCAGCGAAGTTCCAGTCATGGTTTTCCTTCCATTTCGGCGAGGCCCAGGCCATGAACGGAATGGTATACATCGGCGCCGTCGGTTTGTTTTCGTTACGCCCAAGGGTTTTGTGTCCGACCGAGTCGAACACGTCTTCGCCGTGGTCAGAAAGATACAGCAGGAAACCGTTCGGATCGGATTTGGCGTAATCCTTGATCAGGCTCGACACGACAAAGTCGTTGTACAGCACGGCGTTGTCGTAGCTGTTGTAGGTCGGCACCTGGTCGTCACGCACGCCGGCCGGTACCCCGTTGCGGTCCTTGAACCTGTCGAAGGTCGGCGGATAACGGTACTGATAGCTCATGTGGGTGCCGAGCAGATGCACAACGATCAACTTGCGCGGCGCCGCATCAGCCAGGGCCTTGTTGAACGGCTCGATCACGTCGCCATCGTACTGGGCGGCGTTCTGATTACGGTTGTTGTTCAGGTATACCTGCTCGTCAGCCTGCTCGGAGAAGGTCGTGAGCATGGTGTTGCGCTTGGTCATGGTCTGCTGGTTGGTGATCCAGAAGGTCTTGTACCCCGCCTGTTTCATCATGCTGACCAGCGAAGGCGTGGACAGGTACAGATCCGGATTTTCTTCGTCAGCGAACGTCAGTACTTGCTGCAACGCCTCGATGGTGTAAGGACGCGGGGTGACGACGTTGTCGAATACCGCCAGTTGATCCTTGAGCTTGTCCAGTTCCGGTGTGGTGTCACGCTGGTAGCCGTACAGGCTCATGCGCTGACGATTGGTCGACTCACCAATCACCAGCACCAGGGTCGATGGCTGATCTGCCGAGGCAGTCTTGAGGTTTTTCAGCGGCGGGATCTTGCTCGCGCTATGCAGCATGCCCTGCATGTCAGCCAGTGTGTCGAGATAGCGGTGATACGCCACGGCCATTTGCCATGGCACGGCGGGCTCGATGCGGGTTTCGAACTTCTCGAAACCCTGAGCGAAGGTGCCCATGCGCAGGGTTTGCTTGACCAGCGGATAGCCGACCACCGCGATCACGATGGCGGCGGCAGCGACCATGGCCCGGGCACGGGGCATGTACACCGGGCGCAGGCGAGTCCACAGGAAATAGGCAAACGCGGTATGAGCGAGGAACGCCGGAACCATCCACCAGGCGAAGTACTGGGTCATGTACTCGCCGGCTTCGGACACGTTCGATTCGAACATGATGAAGATGACGCTCTGGGAAAACTCCTGCTGATAGATAAAGAAGTAGCCCAGGCTGGCCATCGAACAGGCCCACAGCACCAGACCGATTATGCCGGCAAGCAGTTTTGTGCGCTTGGGGAAGAGCAGCATCGGAGCCAGCCAGATCGCGCTCATCACGAACGCCTGACGGAACCCGGTGAAACCGGAGGTGCCGGTGATCTGAATCAGCAGTTGGGTAATACCCGAGAAGTACCAGAAGAACACAAACAGCCAGATAAAACCGGCCCAGTCGAAACCTGTCGCAGTCGTTTTGCTGCGTTTGAACAATGCCATTCGGCGCTCCAGCTCAATCGTTACTACCACCGCCGGGACATCCGTGAAGCCGACGAACGGAGGCCGTACGCGAGGGTACGGCCAGAATAGGAGCGGAGTATCACGAAGGGAATGTGAAAGTTTTGTTAATTACTGCCGAAGCGGCCAGAGGTGCAACATGACGGGAACAGCGTTTGCCGTTCCCGGATCAGGCGGGGAGATCAGGCGTGCGGGTGACGCTGAACAACCGGAAGCGGTTTGGGCTGAACGCCCTGGGTCAACGCGCGCAACTGCGCCAGTTCCTGCTTCAATTGGTCGCGCTCGTCCTTCAACTGGCGCAATTCATCACGACGAATCGTGACGTACAGGGTTTGTGGCGGCATTGCTGTGTGTACTGTACCCATTGCTCACCTCGCAAATGGCGTGTCTCAACTGTAAATAGCCCCCGTTCTGGGGTGCTGACTTACTATCGGCGCCAATTTTGGTTTCTTTTGCCCCTCAAGGGAACTTTTTTATTTTTCATGGTCGGTGTGTCTTCGGCACGATTCAGCGCGTTATCAGTCTGAATCGGGCACAATGCCCGGAAACTTCATCCCGACGCTCTGGACTAACCTCCATTAGTCGCGTTGGGCTATAACCTTTGACACACATTTATTTGTAGTAAGGAGCATCAGCACATGCAACTCGGGATTATTGGACTGGGCCGCATGGGCGGTAACATTGCGCGGCGCCTGATGCTCAACGGTCACACCACCGTTGTTTACGACCGCAATACCGCTTTCATCGATAACCTGGTCGCCGAGGGCTCTACTGGCGTTGCCGATTTGCCAGCACTGGTTGCCGGCCTGGACAAGCCGCGCGCGGTTTGGGTCATGCTGCCGGCCGGCGCACCGACCGAAGACACCATCGAAACCCTGAGCAACCTGCTTGAAGCCGGCGACACCATCATCGACGGCGGCAACACCAACTATAAGGATGACATTCGCCGAGCCAAGACCCTGGCCGAGAAGGGCTTGCACTACATCGACGTCGGCACCTCCGGTGGCGTCTGGGGCCTGGAACGCGGCTACTGCATGATGATCGGTGGTGACGCCGAAACCGTGCAGCGTCTCGACCCGCTGTTCGCCGCTCTGGCCCCGGGTATGGGCGACATTCCGCGCACCAAGGATCGCAAGTCCGATGACCACCGTGCCGAGCACGGCTACATCCACGCCGGTCCCGCCGGTGCCGGGCACTTCGTGAAGATGATCCACAACGGCATCGAGTACGGCATGATGGCGGCCTTCGCCGAGGGCTTCGATATTCTCAAGACCAAATCGAGCGAGCGCCTGCCGGAAGATCAGCGTTTCGACCTTAACGTGGCGGACATTGCCGAAGTCTGGCGTCGTGGCAGCGTAGTTTCCTCGTGGTTGCTCGACCTGACTGCAGACGCGCTGGCCAGCGACCCGAAACTCGACGGTTTCTCGGGTTCGGTGGCTGACAGCGGCGAAGGTCAATGGACCATCGAAGCGGCCATGGAGCAAGCGGTGCCGGTGCCGGTGTTGTCGAACTCGCTGTTCTCGCGTTATCGCTCACGTGGCCAGGGCACCTTTGGCGACAAGATTCTTTCGGCCCAGCGCTTCGGCTTCGGCGGCCATGTGGAGACACCGAAGAAATGACCCATACGATCCGCAGAAAATCCAAGGCAGAACCCGCACCACCGACCACGCTGTTTCTGTTCGGTGCCCACGGCGACCTGGTCAAGCGCTTGCTGATGCCGGCGCTGTACAACCTCAGTCGCGACGGCTTGCTTGACGATGGTCTGCGGATCGTCGGCGTTGACCACAACGCCATTACCGATGAAGCCTTCGCGCAGAAGCTTGAAGACTTCATCCGTACCGAAGTAGCGGCGAAGGTCGGCAAGGGCGATCAGATGCTTGATCCGGCCTTGTGGGCCAAGCTCGCCAAAGGTATCAGCTACGTCCAGGGCGACTTCCTCGACGACAGCACTTATTCAGCCCTGGCGGCGAAAATCGCCGACAGCGGCACCGGCAATGCGGTCTTTTACCTGGCTACTGCTCCGCGTTTCTTCAGCGAAGTGGTGCGTCGTCTCGGCGCCGCCAAACTGCTGGAAGAGACCCCTGATGCGTTCAGAAGGGTGGTGATCGAGAAGCCGTTCGGCTCCGATCTGCAAACCGCCGAAGCGCTGAACGCCTGCCTGCTCAAGGTGATGTCCGAGAAGCAGATCTATCGGATCGACCATTACCTGGGCAAGGAAACCGTGCAGAACATTCTGGTCAGCCGGTTCTCCAACAGCCTGTTCGAAGCCTTCTGGAACAACCATTACATCGACCACGTACAAATCACCGCCGCCGAAACCGTCGGCGTAGAAACCCGTGGCAGTTTTTACGAGCACACGGGCGCACTGCGTGACATGGTGCCTAATCACCTGTTCCAGTTGCTGGCCATGGTCGCCATGGAACCGCCGGCGGCGTTCGGCGCCGATGCCGTGCGTGGCGAGAAGGCCAAAGTAGTCGGCGCGATTCGCCCATGGACTGTTGAAGAGGCGCGCGCCAACTCAGTACGCGGCCAGTACAGCGCTGGTGAAGTCGGCGGTAAAGCGCTGCCCGGTTACCGCGAAGAGGCCAACGTCTCGCCCGACAGCAGCACTGAAACCTACGTCGCATTAAAAGTGATGATCGATAACTGGCGTTGGGTCGGCGTGCCGTTCTACCTGCGTACCGGCAAACGCATGAGCGTGCGTGATACCGAGATTGTCATCTGCTTCAAACCAGCGCCCTATGCGCAGTTCCGCGATACCGAAGTCGACGAGTTGCAGCCCACCTACCTGCGTATCCAGATTCAGCCCAACGAAGGCATGTGGTTCGACCTGCTGGCCAAGCGGCCAGGGCCGGCGCTGAACATGGCCAACATCGAGCTGGGATTTGCCTACAAGGATTTCTTCGAGATGCAACCGTCGACCGGCTATGAAACGCTGATCTACGACTGCCTGACCGGCGATCAGACGCTTTTTCAGCGCGCCGACAACATCGAGAACGGCTGGCGTGCGGTGCAGCCGTTCCTCGATGCGTGGCAGCAGGATGCCAGCATTCAAACGTATGCTGCCGGTGAAGACGGCCCGCAGGCTGCCGAAGATCTACTGACTCGCGATGGTCGCGTCTGGCACGGCCTCGGATGAGTAAACCGATCCGTTTTCTCCTGAGTGACATGGACGGCACGTTGTTGCTGCCCGATCACACACTGAGCCAGCGCACTGTCGACGCTGTTCGTTCGTTGCGCGAGGCCGGCGTGCTGTTCAGCCTCGCCACCGGGCGCCCGCCGAAAGCGATGTTGCAGCAGATTGAAGCCTTGGGCGTCGACCTGCCAACTGCGGCATTCAATGGCGGCACCATCGTCAATCCGGACGGCAGTTTGCTGGTTGCGCATTACCTGCCCGCGACGACCGCACTGATTGCTCTGGCGACGTTCGCTGACCAGCCAGACGTCGAAGTGTGGGTGTTCAGTGGCGGCGACTGGTTGGTCAAAGACCCGCATGGGCCGATGGTGTCGCGTGAGCAGCACGGTCTCGGCTATCCGCCAGTCGTGGTTGAGAGCTTTGAACCGTACCTGGAGCGCATCGACAAGATTGTCGCGACCAGCAACAACACTGAGTTTCTGATCGAACTGGAAGCGCGCCTGTTACCGAAGGTCAACGGCATGGCGCAGGTCTCGCGTTCACAGCCGGTGTATCTCGACGTCACGGCGCTGGAGGCCAACAAGGGCACGGCGCTGGCAACCATTGCCGCGCATCTCGACATCCCGTTGGAACAGACAGCGGCGATTGGCGATGGTGGCAACGATCCGGCGATGTTCCATTGCGCGGGACTGTCGATTGCCATGGGGCAGGCGGAAGAGGCGGTGCGGCGTCAGGCGGATGTTGTCACCGGTTCAAACACCGAAGACGGCGTGGCTCAGGCGATCGAGAAATACATCCTGCCGCGCTGACCTAACCGGAAAACCCAATGTGGGAGCGAGCCTGCTCGCGAAAGCGGTGTGTCATTCAACGAATCCGTTGTCTGTCACTCCCTCTTCGCGAGCAGGCTCGCTCCCACTGGTTTATTTGGTGTTGATCAGAGCCAGAAGCTAACGGCGTACCAGCCGAGCAGGCCCATCACGATCGTGTACGGCAACGCCATCCAAACCATCCGCCCATAAGACAACCGCACCAACGGCGCAATGGCCGAGGTTAACAGGAACAGGAACGCCGCCTGACCATTCGGTGTGGCCACGCTCGGCAGGTTGGTACCGGTGTTGATCGCAATTGCCAGCGTCTCGAAGTGCTCGCGGCTCATGTGCCCGGCCAGGAACGCCTGTTTCACTTCGGTGATGTAGATGGTCGCGACAAACACGTTGTCGCTGATCGCCGACAGCAGACCATTGGCGATAAACAGCATGCCCGGTTGTTGATCGACCGGCAGTGCCAGCACCCACTCGATCAGCGGTGCAAACAGCTGTTGATCATGAATCACCGCCACCACGGCAAAGAACACTACCAGCAACGCGGTAAACGGCATGGCGTCCTTGAATGCGCTACCGAGACGGTGCTCGTCAGTGATACCGGTAAACGCGGTGATCAACACGATTACCATCAAACCGATCAAGCCAACTTCAGCAACGTGAAAGGCCAGACAACCGATCAGAATCAACGCCGCGGCGCCTTGCACCAGCAGCGCCGCGCGCTGACGCGAGGTGCGCTCGGCATTATCTTCGGCCGCGTAATTGGCCAACACGGCGCGAACGTTGTCCGGCAGCAGCGTGCCGTAACCGAACCAGCGCAGTTTCTCCAGCAATACGCAAGTCACCAGGCCGGCTGCCAATACCGGCAAGGATACCGGCGCGACTTTCAGGAAAAACTCTGCGAAGTGCCAACCCATTTCATGGCCGATCAGCAGGTTCTGCGGCTCACCAACCAAGGTGCATACACCACCGAGCGCGGTACCGACCGCGCCATGCATCAGCAGGCTGCGCAGGAAGGCGCGAAACTGTTCCAGATCCTCGTGGTGCAAGGTCGGCAGATGTTGGTCATCGCTGAACCCGCTGTCCTGGCGCGGATCGTTGCCAGACGCCACGCGGTGGTAGACCGAATAAAAACCCACGGCGGCGCTGATGATCACGGCGGTGACCGTCAATGCATCGAGAAATGCCGACAGAAATGCCGAGAGAAAGCAGAACATCAGCGCCAGCGCCGCTTTCGAACGCACGCCCAACAACAGCCGCGAGAACAAAAACAGCAGCAGATCCTTCATGAAATAGATGCCGGCGACCATGAACATCAGCAGCAGGATCACGGGGAAGTTGTGTACCAGCTCATCGTAAAGCGCCTGCGGCGTGGTCATCTTCAACAGCAGGGCTTCGATCAGCAGCAGTCCGCCGGGCATCAGCGGATAGCACTTGAGGGCCATGGCCAGAGTGAAGATGAACTCAATCACCAACAGCCAACCCGCCGCGACCGGACCGGCGGTGAACAGCACGAGCGCATTGAGGATCAGGAAGCCAACGATGGTCGCCTTGTACCAGCGTGGCGAATGCCCGAGAAAATTTTGCGCGAACGCCTGGGCCATTGAACCGGACATCGGTTGCTCCTTGTTTTAAGAAGCGCGCAAGTTGCCGGATGTGTCGAGGAAGATCAAGCTCTCAGGGATTCAGATACCGCACAACCATTGCCCGGTAGTTGCCATCCAGCGAATAACCGCCAACCACAATTGCGCCGTCCGTTTGCACCGCCAGTGAGTTGGCCGTGTCGAGACTGCGTCCCAGCCGTGTGCGCAGCCATCCGCAGCCTTGGCCGAAGTTCGGGTCCAGACTGCCATTTGCGCAGTAGCGGGCGACGACGAAATCAGCTTCCACCCCACCAATCGTTGCACCTACGGCGATCATGCGACCGTCGGCCATGCGTTGGGCGGCGCTCCACTGGCAGCCGCTGGGGCCGATTTCCAGGAGTTGCGGCTGGCCGTTGTTGCGATGCAAGTCCGGGCGGCCATTGGGATGCAGACTGAACGCCAGGCAGCGGATCGGATCGCGGCTGCTGCCGAAGCAGTGCAGCGTGTTCGTGGACTCAAGAACCTGACTGACCTGGGCACTTTGACCGTTGGCAGTGAACGCCATGAAGCCGTCCACCGCAAAACGTTCGTCAAGACTTCCATCGGGCAGGTAACGGGCCAACAGGCCTTGCTGAGGAAAATCGATTGATCCTGCTACCACGATTCGCCCATCTTCCTGAAGCAGCAGGCTATTGAGCCAGGTATTGAGCAGCAAGTGACGGATCATCACGAAGCCACGGCCGTTGAAGGTTTCATCCAGGCTGCCGTCGGGTTTGAGGCGAATCAACATCCCGGCATGGTCGGCCAGTTCGAAGTGATGGTTGGCAATCAACAGAATGTGGCCATCGTCCTGTATCGCAAAGTCGCAGGCTTCGGCACCGGGCACGCCGGGCGGTAGCCAGGTGTCGCGGGTGCCCATCGACAAATCGCCCGGCAGGCGAACCACCTGACGACCATTGTCACCAAAGATTTGCTCCGGCTTGCCTTGCGCATCGAACAGGGCGAGGGCGGGCAGGGTGCGATGGCTGTTTTCATAATGCAGGCCAGCCAACAGGATTCGCCCGTCGGGCAGTACCTGCACTTTACTGGCCATGGCGTCGAACCCATACGCAAAGGTGTCGATAACGCTGCCCTGTTGGCCGAAGGACAAATCGGCGGAGCCATCCGCGAGCAGCCGCGCAAGGCCGAAACGGCTGCCTGCGGCCACCCCGACTTTGGCCGCCACCAGAATCCTGCCCTGCGCATCGAGCGCAACATCCTGAGTCAGGCTGGACAAACTACCCGCGAAATACACTTGAGCGACGCCGTTGACGGCAAACGTTTTGTCGAGTTGACCGGCATCGTTCGATAACGATGGCAGCGCAAAAGCGTTCAGAGTGGACATGCACGCGTCTCCTTGCGAGTTGACCAATACCGGGAACCGGCGGTAACTGCATGAGCGGAACATTCAACCCCTGAACAAGAGGAAGTACAACTGTTAGAACTAACAGGTGGAGGGTCACACTGTGCCAGAACAGTGTCTTTTTGAACCAATAGCGAGCCTGCCAAGCAATTATGCTGGGACCCGTTACGGAAAGTTGTACAGAAGTGCGGATGAAAAAAATAGAAAGAGCAACTAACAAGAGGAGGGCGGATGACTTGAACGTCATCCGCATCACCCGGCTATTAGTGTGGCATCGACCAGGATTGCAGCGTGTAACCTTCATCGCTCAGTTCGGCGCGGGCTTGCTGCAGAAGTTGCTCAAGCTGTGCCGGATCGGAGTAGGCGCTGCTTGGAATCTGTTTACGACCGATATGGGAATTGGTGCGATCAATCACGGTCAGGCTCAGTTCGCCATTGCCGTCTTGAGGCGCCCAGGCCACGCACTGGAAAGGTTTGAACGCGTGGTTGGCAATCAAAAGAGCTTCGTTGATACGGAGCGGGGCGGTCATGGGGTCTTCTCTCTGTCGTGCCCAATCAAATGATGTGCCGTCGGTTGGGCTTACCGTGCGGCTGGTTACTTGTACTGATGCACGCAACCGGGGAGCAGGTCACACCTGAAACAAAGAAATTTCAACTTTCTTTCATTTACCGGCTTGTCCAGGAGTTTTTGAAAGCCTGGTGAAAGCTCTGTAAGAGGAAGTAAGTCGATAGCTAACTAACAACCGAGCCACTTATAACGAGTTTGCCTGCACACCTATAAGCAATTGATACAAGGCGCTGTCAAAATCTTGCTAATGTTACAGCCAGGTCTGCCAAATGACTGTTTTTACAATCATTTCCTATAATTTGGCGCCAAGGAACAGTCATGAGTGAAGCGCCTGCGTTACGACGTTTATTGGTGGTCGATCCGTGTGACGACTGTCATCGACTATTGCCCGGTTTGCGCGCGGTGGGATGGGATGTCGACAGTTGTACGCTGGAAAACGCTGCCGACCGCACCTGTGACGTCGGCCTTCTGCGTTTGCAGCCGTTTCACCTGGAACGTCCCGAAGCCGTCAAGGAACTGATCAGCCGCAGCGGCACTGAATGGATCGCTGTGCTCAATCAGGAAGTCCTGCGTTTGCAGAATGTTGGTGACTTCGTCTGCGAATGGTTTTTCGATTTTCACACCTTGCCGTTCGACGTCTCGCGGGTGCAAGTCACCCTCGGCCGCGCCTTCGGCATGGCGCGCCTGCGTGGGCAGGGCACGATCCATGTGGATCAGCCCGAGCATGAACTGTTGGGCGACAGCAAACCGATCCGCGAGCTGCGTAAATTGCTGAGCAAACTGGCGCCCACCGAGTCGCCGGTGTTGATCCGCGGCGAAAGCGGCACCGGTAAAGAACTGGTCGCGCGCACGCTGCATCGGCAGTCTCAGCGCCACAGCAAGCCGTTTGTGGCGATCAACTGCGGCGCTATTCCCGAGCATCTGATTCAGTCCGAGCTGTTCGGCCACGAAAAAGGTGCATTTACCGGCGCTCATCAGCGCAAGGTCGGGCGCATAGAAGCGGCCAACGGAGGCACACTCTTTCTCGATGAAATCGGTGATCTGCCGCTGGAGCTGCAAGCCAATCTGCTGCGTTTTCTTCAGGAAAAACACATTGAGCGGGTCGGTGGCAGTCAGCCAATCCCGGTGGATGTACGCGTGTTGGCGGCGACCCACGTCGACCTCGAAGCGGCGATCGAGAAGAAGCGTTTTCGCGAAGACCTGTATTACCGGCTCAACGTTCTGCAAGTGGTCACTGCGCCGTTGCGAGAGCGCCATGGTGATCTGTCGATGCTGGCCAACCACTTTTCCCACTTTTATAGCCACGAAACCGGGCGCCGGCCGCGCAGTTTCAGTGAAGATGCGCTGATTGCGATGGGCAAACATGACTGGCCGGGCAATGTGCGTGAACTGGCCAACCGCGTGCGTCGCGGCTTGGTCCTGGCTGAAGGGCGGCAGATCGAAGCACGTGATCTGGGGCTGATCAGCCAGCACTCGATCGCCACGCCCATGGGCACGCTTGAGGACTACAAGACACGCGCCGAACGCCAGGCGCTTTGCGATGTGTTGAACCGGCACAGTGACAACCTCAGCGTTGCGGCAAAAGTGCTCGGCGTTTCCCGGCCGACGTTTTACCGTTTGCTGCACAAGCACCAGATCCGCTAGGGCGGGAGCATGGAAAACGCCCGCTGCGATCATCTCGCAGCGGGCCTTTTTCTTGTCCTGACGCTTAGAAGTAGTACGGGAATTTCAGGCTGAAGGAAAAGTCCGGGGCATCGTCCGTCAAACCGATGGACAGGTTGGGCACGATGGTCAGGTTGTCGGTGGCCGCAATGGTCATGCCGACGTTGAAGTAACCGGCGTTGGCGTCACTGGACACCACAGATTGCCATTCGCCGCCATCCTGTTTCAGCTTGCTCTTGCGCTGTATCAGGTCAGACATCGAGAACGACATGCTCATCTTCTCATTCAGCGCAAAAGCAATACCTGCGCCGATCTGGAAGCTGTCGCCGATCTTCACCTTGCCCGGGTTTTTCTGGTTGACGGTGGAGCTGATGTCGTCGAACGACTCCTCCAGGTTATGGGTGTAGGACAGGCTGCCGAACAGCACGGCGGGGTCGAACGTCTTGACCAGCGAGATGCCGGGGGTGACCGACCAGACACCGTTGCCGGTGGGCAGGGTGTCAGGCACGAACAGGTTCGAGTTGGCATCGGTCTGGCGCAGCTTGATGCCGAACGGGTCCTTGCCGGTGGGGGCCTTGACGCGCAAGGTCACCACGGCGTCCGGGGTATTGACCGACTCGTCGAGGAACTTGTAGGCGATACCGAAGTTCACGTCACCGATGGTTGGATCGCGGTCGACGTCCTGTTCGGTGGTGACGTTGGAAGCGCCGCCATTGCCGCCGCCGGATTGATAAGTCGAACTGCGGTAGACCACCGGCACGTTCAAGTCGAATTGCCAGCGGTTATCGAAGTTGTAGCGGCCGGTGAGATCGAGCGTCCAGGTGTCCGCCTTGATCCGGTCCAGGTTGATATTGCCGAGGAAGATCGAATCCAGCGCCAGGAACCCGTTGAGGATCAACTGGCGGGTGTCGTAGCGCGAATAAGTGATGCCGGTTTCAACGCTGAATTTGCCGCCACCAAAGAAGCCACTGGCCTCGTCATACAGGTTGGAGACACTTTGCGCCGGTTGCGAATCATCGGCCAGCGATTGCCCGTAGGAAGCGCCACTGCCCCCGGCAGCGCCCCCCGACGCGGCTGCGGCCCCGGTACCGGTGGCCACTTTCGGATTGCCTTTCATGTCGGACGGCGACTTGGCCAGACGTTTGGGTGGTGGAGCGGCGGGTTGATCTTCAACCTGGCGGACTCGCTGCTCGAGTACCGCCAAGGCTTTTTGTTGTACTTCGTATCGTTGCTTAAGCTCCAGAAGTTCCTGTTTCAGAGCTTCTAAATCGGCGTCAGGTGCAGCTTGCAGCAGCGTCGCCGGTAGAAGAGCGCTCAAACATACAGCAGCGCGCAGTGATACTGATCGATACATGAATAAGCCGTCCCTTTAAGCCCAATGATCGAGACTCAGCGTAGTTCAATATCCGATATTGCGTAGTGCCCTGAGCTGAGTCAGGTTGCAGTCCAGTGCACCGGCGCTCATACCGTTATTGTTCAGTACAACGTTGAGTTGGGTCATGTTGTTGACCACGTTGGCACTGCCGAGCAGGCGGGTGTTTTGTAGCAATCCACCTTGGGCGACTTGTTGCAGGGAGCTGCCCTGATTGCTGGAGGCCTGAATGGCCATTTGAACGCCACTGCCGGTGGCAGAAACCGCCACGCTGCCGGCGGCGTTGCTGCCTCCGATGGTTTGTCCGGCCATCAAGGCTTGACCCTGAGCGGGCATTAGCGCCGGTGCCTGTTTGGCTTCGGAGACATTGATCGCGACGTTGTTGTAAGCCGTGTTGCTGTCGCCGGCGGCGCGCACGCTTTGTGTCACGCCCTGGCTGCTGTCGAGGCCGGCGCCACCGGTAATCGTGCCGGTACCCGCCGCGAGGGCATTGCCGCTGCCATGTTCCTTGATTGTCTGGACATAGAATTCTGGTTTGACCGTTGCGGCCTGAAGTTGCATCGAGGTCGATGCGCCGATCAAATCACCACTGGCGTTGCGCCAGGTACTGCTCATGACAATGCCGAAGCTGATGATCCGCCCCGGCATGACATAACGACCGCGTAGCTCGGCGAGCTCCTGGTCCTTTATTTCTATAGGTTTGAATCCTGCATTGGCATAGCCTGACGCACTCGCTGCCAGGCAGGCGGCGACCAGCCAGTATGAGGTTTTCATTTGCTGCTCCCGGGACATCCAGTCCCATTCTTTATAATCGGCGATTAAAAGAAGTCGCTCTGTATGAACCCGAAATCCATCAATTCAGCATCTTTGACCGGGTTGAAGCCATCCAGCTTGTTCTTGGCCGTCAGCGGTGTCGGCGGGCTGCGCAAGGCATTGGCCTTGTCGTATCCGGGACCGACGATGGCAAAGACAATGCCGTTCCAACCTTTGACAAAGTCACCATGGCTGTAGCGTTTGTGCCCTAGAACCGGGTCTCCGATGTAAACCCAATCCTTGTCCGCACGCTGCAACACCACGAAATGCTTGTAGCCGCGAATGTCCATCAGTACCACCACCGGAATCGTGATTGCGTCTAGCTTCTCCGATGGAATCTTGTAGCCCCTGGCGCGCATGCCGATGCTTTCTATGTAGCGCTTCATGTCGAGCATGGAGAAACCCTGAGTACGAACAAGGTCCTGGTCAGCGTGGACCAGCATGCCTTTGATGATGTGCTCCTCATCGACGTCGAGCCAATAAGCCTGGCGTAACACCGTGGCCAGTGCGGCGGCACCGCAGCTGAAATCGGTTTTCTGTTCGACAATGTCGGCAAACTTGCGCTCACGAATGCTTTGCACGTCCTTGTAGACCAACACGCCACCCGGCAGGGCGGCCACTGGCATCTGGGCGGCCTGAGTCAGGCCGGACAGGCAAAGTAAAGCGAGAAGGGCAGTCTTACGCATGATCGATACGCCTTTGCGGACTGAGGAAAAGCCCCGTTTCCGGGGCTTTCGTTTCGATCGCGTTACATGCAGGCTTTGCAACCTGCGGCGATGGACAGCGAGTTGCTTTGTTGGTTACCCACACCAGCGGCGTTGTTGTAACCAGCGTTACCGGAGAAGTTGTTACCAACGTTGGAGACGTTTGCGTTGTTGGTCACAGGGTTTTTCCAGCCGTCTGGGGTCAGCACTTGTTGCGTGGTTACGCCAGCGAGACCGAAGATGCCCACAGCTTCGAAGGTTGCTTTCTGGTCTTTGCTGCCGCCATAGCCGCCGTTACCGCGGTCGTTGCCGCCATAACCACCATGGCCTTTATCACCTTCGATGGTAGCCTTGCCAACTGCAGCGAACGCGCCGGCAGCGGCGATGGTGCCAGTGAGGGTTTCTTTTTTGTAGACTTGAGTGCCGTTGTTGGACACCACAAGGCCTGTGGAGCTTTGGTTCGCAGCAGCAGCGGCGTTAGCTACACGACCACCCGATACAGCAATAGCCAGGTTGTTTTTCTGTTGGTTGAAGTTGCCGGCACTGTTGTTCACACCAATGTTGCCGGAACCGCCGTTACCCACGTTGTTGAGGTTGGCGTTGTTGGTTGTCGAGTAGTTGGCAACCGCGTTGTTGTTGTTGACCTGGGTGGCGCTGGAAACGGCCACGGCAGTGCCGAAGATGAAGCTTTCGTCAGCGGTAGCCAATGCAGCGGCGTTGTCTTGCTGGTTGCCATCACCGGCGGTGTTGTTCATGCCGACGTTGCCGTTGGTGCCGTTTGCCGAGTCTCTGACGCTGGCATCATTTTTGGTGCCTTGGTTGCCGACCAGGTTGCCATCGCTGTTTTGGGTGTCGAGTACGGCAGCCCCGGCGCCAGCGCCGATTTGCAGCAGTTGTTCTAAAGTTGGCCCTTTAGGCCCGTGATTATTGCCGTGCCCATTACCATGATCGTCATCACGACCGCCTGCCTGTGCTGCGATTGCCATCACTGCTGCAAGTGCGAAAACCAGTGGTTTGAGAGCCATTGTAGGTTTCATGGTGTTTCTCCGTGCTTATTAGTTGGTTAAGTGTTGGTACTTTCTAATTGCACTGCTTTTTATTTGGGTCAGTCTGCGACCCGGATGCTCAGGGTGTTAGCCATACGGTTCCCCACCCCGGCACTCTGGTTCACCTGGATTACCCCTCGGCTGCCGGTGAAGGCCTGATCACTTGTCGTGACCTGGCGACTGCCGATTGAGGTACCAGTTGCTCCTGAGCTCGGTAACAACGCCACGTTCTGTTGCGAAAGGGCGCTGTCGTCAACGCTCTGCGGGGCAGCACTGATGCTGACGCGCGTCACGTTGGCCATCTGGTTGTTGGCCCCGGCACCCTGGTTCACGCCCAGGATCCCGTTGCCGTTACTGAAAGAGTTGCCGCCAATGGTTGCGCTGGCATTCGTCGAGGGATTGGCCGGAGTATCGATCCGCTGCCTGACGTTGGTGGTGGCGCTGGCCGAGGTGCCGATGGCGATGGCCTTGGTGTTGGTCTGTTGCATCTGGTCGCCGGCGGCCTGGTTGACGTTGTAATTGCCGCGGTACTGGATGCCGGTGTCCTGAATGTTCGCGTTATTCACTGAGCCGGGGTCGGCCATTGCGTGGGTGCAGCCGAGAAGGGCGAGCAGCACAAGGGTGCGATTCATCTTATTGGCCTCCAGCCATGCGGGTCAGCGGAGCAAGGCCGGAGCTCATTGCGCGATTGACGGTGTTGGAGATCGAACCGCCAGCGCCGCCGCCGTGACCGCCGTTCATGCCGGGCATGCCGTTGGGGTTGGTGAGTGTGTTCATGCCCGGCATGTTTGCCGTAGGTGTGGTGATGTTGCCGCGAATCGAAGAACCGCTGGCGACGCCGGCAAAGTCACCGTCGTTGAGTTCGGTGCTGTTCATCGCTTGGTTGATGCGCGCCGAAGGGTTAGCGTTGACGGTCGTTGGGTAGGGGTCTTTGCCGCCGCTGCGACCAATAGGGATAGGCTGTACATCGCGGTTGAGGACGATAACGCCGTTGCCTTCGGCCTGAACGTTGAAACTGAGAATTGTGCTGGCTGCTGATCCGATCAGCAGGAGGCAGGTCAAGCTTTTATTGAAGTTCCCCACAGCGGCAATTCCTTCTTCAGTGGGCTGGCCCTAGTCAGCGTTGGGAAGGAAAGAGCGAAAGCTGTGCCGCTTTTTGATTGTTGCGCAATATCAATGAGTTAAGGCGAAGACGGGCATGCCTGATGCGCAAGCTGTTTCATTGTTGAAACACGTACAGGATTGCCGACCGGTCTATTGGCTGAGCAATGCTCTGGGACAAGGGTTTGCGGCGGGGTGTTTCAACGGCGTAACAACCGGTGTGACAAAGCGATGAATGCCGTTGAAACGGGCACTTTGCACCCACGCGAGTGTTTCAGGAATGGACACTTTTGCCCCAAAGCAGGGGCAAACAGTGGGGAAGTTGGCCCGAATGCCCTTATTCGTCCAGTAAAGTCGCCACAGCGGCAAAGGCTTGCGTCTGGCGCTCGGACCAGTCGCCCTGAATGATCTGGAACGGCTGTCGATGTTGCTCAAGCCAGTCGCGAGTGGCTCGATAGAACCCAAGGCGCTCATCCAGATCGGGCTGGCAGCGCTGGCCGTCATCGGTCCAGTCGATCTGTTCCGGAGACAGCAAAAGATGCAGATCGTAATGTCGCGCCAGCAATTGCGGCTCAAGCCACGCCGGGCAGTCGCCGAACAGGGTCTGGCTCCAGAGGATGTTGCTCAGCAGGTGGGTGTCGAGAATCAGCAGCGACGGCTTTTGCGCTCGCGCCTGATCCTCCCATTGCAGCTGGCCGCGCGCGATCTCGGTAATGTCCGCCAGACAGGTGTCACGGGGATTCTGCTCGATGAACCAGCGCACATACTCGTCCACCCGCAGTCCGCCGAACCGTTGCTGAAGGCCTGCCGCCAGCCAGCTCTTGCCAGTGGATTCGGGGCCGGTCAGAACCACGACCTTCAAGTACGCAACGCCGGATCGGCGCGCCATTCGCGCCAGCCCTGAATCGCAATCAGCGTAAACAGTGCATACAGCGCGGCGGTCAGGTAAAGCCCCTTGTAGAGGAACAAGCCGACAAAAATCACATCAAGCACAAACCACAGTGCCCAGCATTGCAGGCGTTTTTGTGCCATCCATAATTGCGCGACCAGGCTGAAACCGGTGAGCGCGGCGTCCAGCCACGGTTGCGCGGCGTCAGTCCAGTGGGCCATGGCCGCCCCGAGCAGGACACTGCCGACAGCGCCAACACTCAGTCCAAGCAACACCGAACGAGTATCCAGACGCGTGACCTCCCGCCCGTCATGCATCGTCCCCGCACGCGTCCACTGCCACCAGCCGTAGAGTTGCAACGCGGCGTAGATCACTTGCAGCAACATGTCCGAATACAGCTTCACTTCAAAGAAGATCCAGCTATAGAGCAACACCATGACCAGGCCGATCGGCCAGCACCACGGATTCTGTTTGACCGTCAGCCACACGGCGATCACACCGAGAGCGGCGGCAAACAGTTCAAGCCCGGACATGGGGGTTCCTTGGGGGAGTTGAGGACGGGGGCGGATTGTACCGAGAAAACCTGTGGGAGTGAGCCTGCTGAAAATTTAGCTCGCTCCCACAGGTTATGTGTTACACGCGGAACTGGCGCAGCAGGCCGTTGAGTTGCTCGCTCAATTGGCCGAGCCGAACACTGGCGACACTCGACTGCTCCGCCGCCAGCGCCGTGCTGTGAGACAAACCGGCCGCTTGCGTGACGTTCTGATTGATGTCCTCGACCACATGCGCCTGTTGCAGTGTGGCACTGGCAATTGACGCATTCAGGCCATTGAGGTTGCGCAGTGCCTGGCCGATGGCATTCAGGCTTGCACCCGCCAGCCCGGCCTGTTCAATGGTCAATTGCGAAGCTTTGCTGCTGTCGCCGATCACCTTGACCGCCGCCTCGGAGTGGTTTTGCAGGCGCTCGATCATCGACTGGATTTCCGCCGTCGACTTCTGCGTACGCTGTGCCAGCAAGCGCACTTCATCCGCGACCACGGCAAACCCTCGGCCCTGTTCGCCAGCCCGTGCCGCTTCAATGGCCGCGTTGAGCGCCAGCAGATTGGTCTGCTCGGCAATCGAGCGAATCACTTCCAGCACACTGCCGATCTGGGTGCTTTCGGCGGCGAGGGTACGAATCACTTCCACCGCCTGATCAATGGTGCCGGACAGCTTGTCGATCTGTTGCAGGCTGCCGTCGATGTTGATCTGACCCTGTTGCGCCTGCGCCTCGGCGTCACGCATTTCAGCGGCCGCATGTTCGGCGTTTTTCGCCACATCCTGCACGCCGTAGGTCACCTCGTTGATTGCGGTGGCCACCAGTTCCATCTGTTGCGATTGCTGCTGGCTGCGTTGCTGAGCCTGGGAAGCATCATTGCCCAGTTCGCTGGACGACTGGCCCAGCGCACTGGCCGACACCTGCAACTCGCCAATCACTCCGCGCAATTTGGCGGTGAAAGCGTTGAAGTGATGTGCGAGCTCCGTGACTTCATCCTTGCCGTGGGTATCGAGGCTGCGGGTGAGGTCGCTTTCGCCGCTGGCGATGTTGGCCATGGCGTTCACGGTTTCCTGCAACGGGCGCACGATGCTGCGCGCGATCATGATGACCAGCAATGCCATGATCAGGGCAATCACCAGGCCGATCACCGTCGCCTTGATCATCTGACCCTGAAATTCGGCCTGCACATCATCGACATAAACACCGGAACCGAGCACCCAGCCCCAAGGCTCGAACAGTTTCACGTAGGAGGTTTTAGCCACCGGCTCACTGGCGCCCGGTTTCGGCCACCGGTAATCGACCATGCCGGCGCCTTTGCTCTTGGCGATTGCGACCATTTCGTTAAACACGGCAAAACCATCCGGATCGCGGATCGCCGAGAGATTCTGGCCTTCAAGCTTGGGATTGGTCGGGTGCATGACCATGACGGGCGTGAGGTCGTTGATCCAGAAATAGTCGCTCTGGTCGTAACGCAGGCCCCGAATGGCGGTGAGTGCCTGTTTCTGCGCGGCTTCCTTGGTCAGGGTGCCAGCTGTTTCCAGATCGTGGTAGTAAGTCAATAAACCACTGGCGGTCTGCACCACGTGCTGGGTTTTCTGGGCCTTGGCTTGATACAGGTCGTCGTGAATCTGCTTGAGCATCAACACGCCCAAGGTCAGCAACATGACCACCGCCACAATCAAGATGAGCCACAAGCGTCGGCTGATCGACACACTGCGCAAGCTGTTCATAACGCTGTCACTCCGGATTCTTTTTCTTGTAATAAACGACCGCCAGCATCCAACCACGATTCCGTGGGCGGGCATACGCGACCCAAGTCGTATAACGCGGCAGCGCTATTAAGGCTTGTCTGTTAGGATTTCGGCCCCGCGCGTGAAAACCTGAATCCAAGTTGCTATTTCACGGAATTTTGACTGTTTCGTGTGGATCCTGTGTGCGCGGAATCGGTACAGCAACAACCAGCTACGCTGATCGCAGTGAACGAAAGAAAAATACTATCGGGGCATGCCGGCGTGCATCGCTCTTTGGGGGATTGATGGATCTTTGGATGGCCTTGCAGGCACTGATACTAGGCGTTGTAGAAGGGCTGACGGAGTTTTTGCCCATTTCCAGTACCGGACACCAGATCATCGTTGCCGACTTGCTCGACTTCGGCGGCGAACGAGCCATGGCGTTCAACATCATCATCCAGCTCGGCGCGATCCTCGCGGTGGTCTGGGAGTTTCGTCGCAAGATTCTCGATGTGGTGGTTGGCTTGCCGACGCAACCCAGCGCGCGGCGTTTCACCGCCAACCTGCTGATCGCTTTTCTGCCCGCCGTGGTGCTGGGCGTGATCTTTGCCGATCTGATCCACGAGTACCTGTTCAACCCGATCACCGTCGCTGCTGCGCTGGTGGTGGGCGGCATCATCATGTTGTGGGCTGAGCAGCGTCAGCATGAGGTGCACGCGGAAACGGTCGATGAGATTCGCTGGACGGACGCGCTGAAAATCGGTTTCGCCCAGTGCCTGGCGATGATTCCCGGCACGTCGCGTTCCGGCTCGACGATCATTGGCGGCCTGTTGTTCGGTCTGTCGCGCAAAACAGCCACCAAGTTTTCGTTCTTCCTCGCGATGCCGACCATGGTCGGTGCTGCGGTTTACTCGGGCTACAAGTACCGCGATCTGTTTGTGCCGGCGGACTTCCCGGTGTTTGCCATCGGGTTCGTCACCGCGTTCATCTTCGCCATGATCGCCGTGCGTGGGTTGCTCAAGTTCATCGGCAGCCACAGCTATGCGGCATTTGCCTGGTACCGGATCGTGTTCGGCCTGGTCATTCTGGCGACGTGGCAGTTTGGCTGGGTGGACTGGTCGGCGGCCAAGCCATGAATGATTCCCGCGCACGCCGCCCTGAAGGTCGCCCGTCCGGTGGCAATATTCAAAACCTCAAGCTGAAGCTGCTGGTGCTGCTGATTGTCTGCGCGCTGCCGGTGTTCGGATCGCTGTCGATGTGGTTGCGCGGGATCTCGCTGGTCCCGCTGGCGGCGTATGGCGTCGTCAGCGTGCTGGCGTTCTTTATGTATTGGGCCGACAAGCGCAAGGCTCGCACCGATGCGTGGCGCACGCCGGAAAACATCCTTCACGCAGTGGAACTTGCCGGGGGGTGGCCGGGCGCACTGGTCGCCCAGCAAGTGTTCCGGCACAAGACGCGCAAGGTGTCGTTTCAGGTGCTGTTCTGGGTGATCGTCGTGTTGCACCAGATGTTCTGGATTGATCAGCTGTTTCTCGGTTCGAACCTGTTATCACTGTACTGACAAAAATCCCCCCGTGTAGGAGCTGCCGAAGGCTGCGATCTTTTGACCTGATTGTAAAAAACCAGATCAAAAGATCGCAGCCTTCGGCAGCTCCTACAGGGATCGGGTTTACAGCAATAATCCGATCTGTGTCTTTTTGGGCAACTTGCCTACTACCAACTGATGCGAGCGTTGCAGCAACCCCTGCAACTCCTCGGTGCCCAGCGGGTAGGGCGGGTGCATGATGATCCACTGCGCCCGCGCCAGGTACGGCGCCGGGTGAATGCCCGGGCGGTCGCAATGGCCGAGAAACAGATCCTTGTCGACCTTGAACGCCAGCGAATCTCCGCGCAGCCCCTGCAAGGCAAACATCTTGTTGCCGGCAATCGAAAACACGCGCACGCCACCCCACTTGTAGTCTTCGCGCGCACCGGGTAATCCCAGGCAAAACGCGGCAACGTCCGCCTCGCTCATTTTTGCCTTTTTCATAACAACCGCTCCCCACAGGCATTGAACGATTCGACCAGATGATCGATCCACGCGCGCACCGCCGGCATCACCCCGCGACGATGCGGATAGACCGCTTGCAACCAGCCACCGGGCAGCGACCACTCGGGTAGCAATTGCACGAGTGTGCCGTTTTGCAGTTCCTCCTCGCAGTACATCATCGGCAGCAATGTGAAGCCCTGGCCGGCCAGCACACAGGCCTTGCGCACAATAAAGTCATCGATGCCCAGCCGAGCTTCCATGTTCAACTCGAAACTCTTGCCCTGTTGATCGAACAACCGCACGTGAACCATGCGATCGGCCTCCAGAGCGCCAAGCACCGGCAGACTCCTCAGATCCTGCGGATGGCTGATCGACGCCCCCTGAGTAAACGCCGGGCTGGCCACCACCACCATTTGTGCCTGACGCAGACGCCGGGTCACCAGCAACGGATCTTCATCGCCGTGTTCACGCACGCGCAGGGCGACATCAAAGCCTTCAGCGACCAGATCGACCCGGCGGTTGACCAACACCACTTCCAGTTGCACCTGGGGGAACTTCCCGAGGAATTCGCTGATGACCCACGGCAACATTTCCCGGGCCAGACCCGTTGGGCAGGACACACGCAAGCGTCCTCGTGGCTCGCTCGACATGCTTGCCACTGCCTCGTCAGCCATTTCCGCTTCCAGCAACATCGCCTGACAGTGGCGCAAATAGCGCTCACCGACAGCGGTGAGATTCAACTGCCGGGTGGTACGTTGCAGCAAGCGGGCGCCGAGGCGTTCTTCTAGTTCAGCGATGCGGCGCGACAATCGCGACTTGGGAATGCCCAGCAATCGCCCGGCGGCCGCAAAGCCGCCGGCCTCGACGACTTTGGCGAAATAGTAGAGATCGTTGAGGTCTTGCATCGTAGAGAATCCGACTGTTCTATCAGTGGGACAAACTATCGCATTGTCGGCGGCTAATCATCCATTGGTTTCTTCCGTAGGATTGTCTCCATTCCGTCGCCACCGGCGATTCATTCCAGGGGATTCCACATGAAACTGCTGCATATCGATTCGAGCATTCTGGGCGACAACTCGGCTTCCCGTCAGTTGAGCAGCCAAGTCGTCAAAGCCTGGCAAGTCGCTGAGCCAAGCGTCGTGGTGACCTACCGTGACCTCGCCGCTGACGCCATCAGCCACTTCTCGTCGACTACTCTGGTGGCCGCCGGCACCACCGCTGAACTGCGCGACGCCGCCCAACAGCACGAGGCCGAACTGAGTGCTTCGACGTTGGCCGAATTCATCGCTGCCGACGCGGTAGTCATCGCTGCACCGATGTACAACTTCACCGTGCCGACCCAACTCAAAGCGTGGATCGACCGTGTTGCCGTTGCCGGTCAAACTTTCCGTTACACCGAAGCCGGCCCTGAAGGCCTGTGCGGCGGCAAGAAAGTGGTGATCGTATCCACCTCCGGCGGCATTCATGCCGGCCAGGCCAGCGGTATCGCTCACGAAGAATATCTGAAGCTGGTACTGGGTTTCCTCGGCATCACTGACATCGAAATCGTCCGTGCCGAAGGCTTGGCGTATGGCGACGAAGTGCGCAACAACGCCATGACCGCCGCTCAAGCGAAGATCAGCGAGCAGTTGTTCGCCGCCGCGTAAGGCTTGCGTAAAGAACAGCTCTCGTTCAGGCAATTCCCCGAAAACTCTGTATTCTGGTTCTGCAAGGGCCAGATACGGAGTTTTTTGTTTCTGACTGTTACATAATCTGGCCCGGGTTATGCAGTCAAGCGATCAGCGTCTGAGTGCATTGGTGAACCGGAGTACCGAATCCCCGGCGTTTCCGGCCTTCACAACGCAATGGATCTTTCGATTGAGTAACAACAGGGTAGGGCAGCCCATGATGCGTCTTTGTGCAACGTTACTGATTTGCCTGCTCGGCAGCCTGAATTCAGTGCAAGCTGCGCCGGGGCGCCATCCTGTCTGGAGCGTCGGTTACCACGAGATGACGTTCCTCGATCCGTTGGATCTGCAACCGATGCGCGCCATCGCGTTCTATCCTTCCAGCGACCGCGAACATATGAGCCTGCTCGAAGGTTATTCAGTCGAGGCCGGCGAAGATACCAAAGTCGCCATGGGCCGTTTTCCGATGTTGATGCTGTCCCATGGCAACACCGGCACGCCATTGGCGCTGCACGACCTTGCCACCTCGCTGGCGCGCAAAGGTTTTGTGGTGGTGGCGGTGATTCATCCCGGTGACAACTCCAAGGATCACAGCCGACTCGGCACACTGAGCAATCTCTACGGGCGGCCAATCCAGATTTCCGAAGCGATTACGGCAACCCTTGGCGACTCCATGCTGGCGCCGTTCGTCAATGCCGATCAGGTTGGTGTGATCGGTTATTCGGCTGGGGGGGAGACGGCGTTGATTCTGTCAGGGGCGCAACCGGATCTGGATCGCCTGCGCCGCTATTGCCAGGAACGCCCGGACGATCGTGACGCCTGCAACACTCAGGGCGAACTCATCGTTGATCGTGATGACCTTCAGCCGGTGGCCGATCCACGTGTGCATGCGTTGCTGTTGATGGCGCCACTGAGCCTGAAGTTCGGCCGCCATACCCTGGCTGATGTGCATGTGCCAGTGCTGCTTTACAGCGGCGATGGCGACAAACTCGTTGCGTTCGATAAAAACGCTGCGGCACTGGCGCGTAAACTGCCGACTGCGCCCGACTTCAAGTTACTGGCCGGGGCAGGGCACTTTGTGTTTATGGCGCCGTGTAATGAGGAGCAGATCATCGCCATGCCGGCGCTGTGTACCGATGCTGATGGGGTTGATCGGGAAGATATCCATCGCAATCTGATCTCGGAGGCCGGACGGTTCTTTGCGCATACGCTGGGCAGGCCGACGCGGGCGGGGATGCAGACGGCAGATCAATAAACGATCTTTTGCTTTTAAGCCATCGCCCGGCGCTTGAGCAGCAGGGTCAACCCCAAGCCCGTCACCGACAACAGCGCTGCACTAAAGAAAATCCACGAATATCCCAGATTCAACGCTACCGCTCCCATCAACGGCCCGGCAATCGCCAGCGCCAGATCGAAGAACACCGCATAAGCACTCAACCCGGCGCCACGGCTGGAGTTGGGCACCTGCTTGATCGCTTCGACCCCCAGCGCCGGATACACCAGTGAAAGCCCGAACCCGGCCAATCCCGCGCCGATCAACGCATAGGCGGTGGAGGGTGCCAGCCATAACATCACCAGGCCTACAGTTTCGACGCTCATGCAGATGATCGCTGAAGTGAAACCACCGAAGCGGCCAATGGCAGAAATGAACATCAACCGCGAGAGGATGAAGCACACCCCGAACACCGTCAGGCAATACGCCGCGCCACTCCAGCCACGGTTGAGGTAATACAGGGTGATAAACGTGGTCAGCGTGCCGTAGCCGATCGAGGCCAGGCTCAAGCTGGCACCAAACGGTGCAATGCGGCCAAACACGGCCCAAAACGGCAGGCGCTCGCCACGCACCACCGGCACCGAAGGTTTGTTGCGGATCAATACCAGCGCACCCGCCGCCAGCACCGACAGTGCAATGCCCAGACTGGCGAAACCATATTCGGCAACCATGACCACACCCAGTGGCGCGCCAATGGCAATCGCGCCGTATGACGCGATGCCGTTCCAGCCGATCGACCTTGCTGTGTGCTCAACACCGACCTGACCCATGCACCAACTGATGGTGCCGACACCGATCAGTCCCTGCGCAACGCCCAGCAGCAAGCGCCCGACAATCAGAATCAACAGGCTCGGCAGCGGATAGCTTTGCAGCAAGGTCGAAATCAGCGTCAACCCGCCACTGAGCACAATCCCGATCAAGCCATAAACGATTGCCCGTTTGGTGCCGACGGTATCCGACATGCGCCCGGCCATCGGTCGACTGAGCAGGGTGGCCAGGTACTGCGAGCCGATGACCAGCCCGGCGATGATCGCGCTGAAACCCAGCTGTTCGTGCACGTAACCGGGCAACACCGCAATCGGCAGACCGATGCAGAGGAAGGCAATAAAGGTATAGAAAACGATGGAGACGATCTGCAGGGTGATCGCCATGGAGCTTTGCGGTGGCAGTTGCTGCGCAGACATGAGGACTCGTTCGCGGGCGGCGGTGGGAGAGTCGGCATCATGGCTTGGGCCTGAAATAAAAGAAAGCAGGCTAACGATCAAAGAACGATCATGCCGTATCCGGAAATGCAAAAAGCCCCGTCACATGGACAGGGCTTTCAGTTAGCGCAAATTGCTTCTTAGAACACCACACCCTGACTACGCAGGTAGTCATCATAGGTGCCGCTGAAGTCGGTCACGCCGTCCGGGCTCAGCTCGATGATGCGCGTGGCCAGGGACGATACGAACTCACGGTCGTGGCTGACAAAGATCAGCGTGCCCGGATAGTTTTCCAGCGCCAGGTTCAGCGCCTCGATCGATTCCATGTCCAAGTGGTTGGTCGGTTCGTCCATGATCAGCACGTTCGGCTTTTGCAGGATCAGCTTGCCGAACAGCATGCGACCTTGTTCACCACCGGAAATCACTTTGACCGACTTGAGGATCTCGTCGTTGGAGAACAGCATGCGACCCAAAGTACCGCGAATCATCTGCTCGCCCTGAGTCCACTGACCCATCCAGTCGAACAGGGTGACGTCGTCTTCGAAGTCGTGCGCGTGATCCTGAGCGTAGTAGCCCAGTTCCGCGGCGTCGGTCCACTTGATGCTACCGGCATCCGGGGTCAGTTCGTTGACCAGGGTACGCAGCAGGGTGGTCTTGCCGATACCGTTCGGGCCAATGATCGCCACGCGCTCGCCCGCTTCAACCTGGAAGCTGAAGTCTTTGAACAACGGCTTGCCGTCGAAACCTTTGGCCATCTTTTCGACCATCACCGCCTGGCGGTGCAGCTTCTTGTTCTGATCGAAGCGGATGAACGGGCTGACACGGCTCGAAGGCTTGACTTCAGCCAGCTGGATCTTGTCGATCGCCTTGGCGCGGGAAGTAGCCTGCTTGGCTTTCGAGGCGTTGGCCGAGAAGCGGCTGACGAACGATTGCAGCTCGGAAATCTGTGCTTTCTTCTTGGCGTTGTCCGACAGCAGTTGCTCGCGGGACTG